>NZ_JBVVQU010000021.1:0-113143 GCF_055811555.1 Mesorhizobium sp. WSM4813 | reverse complement strand
GCGATCCACCGAGGCGACGAAAAAGCCAATCCGCCGCAGCAAGGATAACGCTCGTGCCCTAAGTTAGCGCCTATGGGAAGCGCCCCCCTCTGTCCTGCCGGACATCTCCCCCACGAGGGGGAGATTGGCAGCTTCGACGCTGCAACCATCTTGCTCCGTTGGAGATTGGCGAAAGCCGGGATAACGGCCGATCTCCCCCCGTGTGGGGGAGATGTCCGGCAGGACAGAGGGGGGCGCCAAGGATCGCTACAGATCGCAACTGGTAGGCCGCGGACATCCGCATGAGGCCCTAATGCGCCTCTTCCCAATTGTCGGCGGCGCGGGCGTCGACGTGCAGCGGCACCGACATCGAGACCGCCGGCATCGCGGCGTTCTCCATCACATGGCGCACGACGGGGATCGTCGCCTCGACCTCCGCTTCGGCCGTCTCGAAGACCAGCTCATCATGTACTTGCAGCAGCATGCGGGCCGAAAGCTTCGCCTTTTCCAGCGCATCGTCCATGCGGATCATGGCGCGGCGGATGATGTCGGCCGCGGTGCCCTGCAGCCGGGCATTGATCGAGGCGCGCTCGTTGAAGGCACGGACTGAAGGGTTCGACGACCGTATCTCCGGATAGTGAATCCGGCGGCCGAAGATCGTTTCGACATAGCCGTATTCGCGGGCATAGGCCTTGGTCGCGTCGATATAGTCGCGGATGCCCGGGAAGCGTTCGAAATATTTCTTGATATAGGCGCCGGCCTCCTCGCGCGGGATCGACAGCTGGTTGGCAAGGCCAAAGGCGGAAATGCCGTAGATGATGCCAAAATTGATCGCCTTGGCGCGGCGGCGTATCTCCGAGGGCATGCCCTCGACCGGCACGTTGAACATCTCCGACGCGGTGATGGCATGGATGTCGGCGCCGTCGGCAAACGCCTGCTTGAGCTGCGGGATCTCGGCGACATGGGCGAGCACGCGTAGCTCGATCTGGCTGTAGTCGGCGGAAACCAGCTTGTTGCCCTTGTCGGCGATGAAGGCCGTCCTGATCTTCCGCCCCTCGATGGTGCGTACCGGAATGTTCTGCAGGTTGGGATCGGAGGATGACAGCCGTCCCGTCGTCGTCGCGGCAAGCGCGTATGAGGTGTGGACGCGCTTCGTATCGGGATGGACGAAACCGGGCAGCGCATCGGTATAGGTCGATTTCAATTTGGTCAGCTGGCGCCAGTCGACGATCTTGCGCGGCAGCTCGTGGCCTTCTGCGGCGAGGTCTTCCAGGAGCTGCGCCGAGGTCGACCATTGGCCGGTCTTGGTCTTGGAGCCGCCGGGCAGGCCCATCCTGCCGAACAGGATGTCGCCGAGCTGTTTTGGCGAGCCGATATTGATGCGTTCGCCGACGAGCTGGTAGATTTCATCCTCCAGCCGCGCGGCGCCCTGTGCCAGTTCGCCGGAGAGCCGCGACAGGATCTGCCGGTCGACGGAGATGCCGCGCTGCTCCATCCTTGCCAGCACCGGCACCAGCGGCCGTTCCAGCCGCTCGTAGACCGAGACAAGGCCCTTGGCGGCAAGCCTTGGCTTCAGCACCCGCCAGAGCCTGAGCGTCACATCGGCGTGCTCCGCGGCATAGGCCGTTGCCTTGTCGATATTGACCTGGTCGAAGCCGACGAAGCTTCTTCCAGAGCCGGCCAGCTCCTTGAGAGTAATGGTCGAGTGGCCGAGCCACTTTTCCGACAGAGCCGCCATGCTGTGGCCGCCGGACGTGCCTGCGTCGAGCACGTAGGAAATCAGCATGGTGTCGTCGAAGGGGGCGACATCGATGCCGTGGCGGCTCATGACGACAAGGTCGTATTTCAGCTCCTGCACGATCTTGAGAACCGACTTGTCCTCCAGCAACGGCTTCAGGATGCCAAGCGCCTCACGGATCGGGATCTGGTTTTCGACCATTCCGCCGCCGAGCAGGTCGCCATTGCCGCTTTTATGAGCGAGCGGCACATAGGCGGCGCGACCGGGCTCGGTGGCCATGGACAGGCCGATCAACTCGGCCCGCATCGGATCGGCTGAATTGGTCTCGGTGTCGAAGGCGACGATGCCGGTCTCCATCGCCTCGGCCACCCATGCCTTCAGCACTGCTGTGTCGCGGATGCAGACGTAGGAGCTGGTGTCGATCTTGCTGGCGGTGGCGTCCTCGAAGCGAAGCGCCGAGAGAAGCGAAGGGGTGTCACCTTCCTTGCGTTCCACCTTGACGGTGGCCGGCACCGCTTCCCCGGCCTCGTCTGTCACTGCGCCAGCCGCGCTTTCGGCGGCTACTGGCACGCCAAACCCGACATCGGGACCATGCGCGGTATCGGCGCGCTCGATAATGACGGGAACGGCCTCGACATCAGCCGCTTCCGTTCCGGTCGCTTCCGCCACGCGGCGGGTCAGCGAGGAGAATTCCATCGTCTTGAGGAAGCCGATCAGCTTTGGTCCGTCGGGCGGATGCAATACGAAATCGTCGAGTCCGCTGATCCCCGGCACGTCATTCTTCAGCGTCACCAGTTCACGCGAAATGCGCGCCTTGTCGGCGTTGGCAATGATCGATTCGCGCCGCTTGTCCTGCTTGATCTCGGTGGCACGGGCGAGCAGCGTATCGAGATCGCCGAACTGTTCCAGCAATTGCGCCGCGGTCTTCGGCCCGATGCCGGGCACGCCCGGCACATTGTCGACCGAATCGCCGGTCAGCGCCTGCAGGTCGATCATCTTTTCCGGCGGCACGCCCCATTTCTCGATCACCTCGGGAACGCCGATCTGGCGGTCCTTCATCGGGTCGTACATGGCGACCGAAGGGCCGACCAGTTGCATCAGATCCTTGTCGGAGGAAATGATGGTGGTGTCGCCGCCGGCTTCGCAGGCAAGCCGGCAATAGGTGGCGATCAGGTCGTCGGCCTCGTAGCCTTCTGTCTCGAGACAGGGCAGGTTGAAGGCCCTGGTCGCCTGGCGGATCAGGCCGAACTGCGGGATCAGATCTTCCGGCGGTGCCGAGCGGTTGGCCTTGTATTCGGGGTAGAGGTCGTTGCGGAAGGTTTTCGACGAATAGTCGAATATCACGGCGAAATGCGTCGGCACGATGCCGACATCGGTGTTGCGGGCGTCCTGCGTCAGTTTCCAGACCATGTTGCAGAAGCCGAGCACGGCACTGGTCGGCAGCCCGTCGGATTTTCGGGTCAGCGGCGGTAGCGCGTGATAGGCACGGAAGATGTAGCCGGAGCCGTCGACAAGGAAGAGATGATCGCCTTTTTTCATGGGACGAAGGGATAGCGCGGCGCGGCGTCGTGGTCCATGCCAAAGGCGGCCTCAACCACCGGTTCCGGCGACATCCCTGACAAGTCGATCCGATCACGGGTATGTTACGAAAGTGTAATCTTCGTGCCCTTGAATCGCCACGTTCGGAGACACAGATAAACGCCATCGGCATTTTTCGCCGAGGTCCGGAGCAAGGCCCGTCCCCCGCCTATCCCGGACACTTGCGGCAGCCTATCCCCCTCTCCGGGCTGCCGCATCGTTTCGAGTAAAGGCCGCCGTGGTTCCCCCTCCACCACGGCGGCATTTTTTTGCTCTTTGAAACCCGTGGTCCAACGACCGCCGGCTTTTCGTTTCTGCCTCGCAGCTTTAGGGTTGCCGCTCAGAATCGAAAGGCCTGATAAGAATGTCCAGAATTTCTCCCGTCCTCGACCGCCTCGACAACAACCTCGACGAGAGCCTGGAGCGCCTGTTCGGCCTACTCAGGATCAAGTCGATCTCGACCGACCCGACCTATGCCGCAGACTGCCGCAAGGCGGCGGAATGGCTGGTGGCGGAACTCAAGCTGATCGGCTTCGACGCCGGCGTGCGTGACACGCCTGGCCATCCGATGGTGGTGGCGCACCATGACGGGCCGGCGGGCGCGCCGCATGTCCTGTTCTATGGCCATTACGACGTGCAGCCGGTCGACCCGATCGAGCTTTGGGAAAGCGATCCGTTCGCACCTTCGGTGAAGCAGATCGAGGCCGGCCATCAGGTGATCACGGGACGTGGTTCGGCCGACGACAAGGGGCAGCTGATGACCTTCGTCGAGGCTTGCCGCGCCTGGAAGCAAGTGCATGGCGGGCTGCCGTGCCGCATCACAATCCTGTTTGAAGGCGAGGAGGAGTCCGGCTCGCCATCGCTGAAGCCGTTCCTCGAGGCAAATGCGGCCGAACTCAAGGCCGACTTCGCCCTTGTCTGCGACACCGGCATGTGGGACCGCGATACGCCGTCCATCTGCGTCGCTCTGCGCGGGCTGGTCGGCGAAGAGATCACGGTGAAGGCCGCCGACCGCGACTTGCATTCTGGTCTCTATGGCGGTGCTGCCGCCAATCCAATCCGCATCCTGGCCAGAATCCTGGCCGACATCCACGACAAGCACGGCCATGTCACCATTCCGGGGTTCTATGACGGTGTCGAGGAGACGCCTTCGCAGATCCTGAAGTCATGGGAGACGCTCGGCGAGACCGCCGAGACATTCCTTGGGCCTGTCGGGCTGTCGATCCCTTCCGGCGAAAAGGGCCGCTCGGTGCTCGAACTCACCTGGGCGCGGCCGACGGCCGAGTTCAACGGCATTATCGGCGGCTATACCGGCAAGGGGTTCAAGACGGTGATCGCGGCGGAAGCCTCGGCAAAAGTGTCCTTCCGCCTCGTCCACAAGCAGAATCCCCAGAAGATTCGCGCCGCTTTTCAGGCCTTCGTCAGGGAGCGCATCCCGGCCGACTGCTCAGTCGATTTCCACCCGCATGGCGGCTCGCCGGCGATCCAGCTTTCCTACGACTCGCCATTTCTTGCCAAGGCCAAGGACGCGCTGTCCGACGAGTGGCCGAAGCCGGCGGTGACGACGGGAAGCGGCGGCTCAATCCCGGTGGTCGGCGATTTCCAGACCTATCTCGGTATCGAATCGTTGCTGGTTGGTTTCGGGCTTGACGATGACCGCATCCATTCGCCGAACGAGAAGTACGAGATGAGTTCATTCCACAAGGGCCAGCGCTCCTGGGCGCGCATTCTCGATGCGCTGACACGCTGAGTGGGCGAGAATTCAACTTTCTGTTGATTTTTCATCGGATCGCGGCAAGGACGGGCTAAAGCGCGTCGCGTTTGATCTGCCTGATGCGACGCGCTTTAGGTTGTTGTTTTATGCATGTCGTTATCGCAAAACCGCTGCACACTTTTGCGCGACATGCATTAGAGCGACGCGCGTCCAGTCGCGACCGGAGAAGACGATGAGCGATATCCGCTTCCATAAGAACGATCTGCCGGGGCTCTTGCACTACGACGTCGGGGCGGTCGCCATCGACACGGAGACGCTGGGGCTCAATCCGCATCGCGACCGGCTTTGCGTGGTGCAGATCTCGCCGGGCGACGGTTCCGCCGACGTCATCCAGATCGCGCCCGGCCAGAAGAAGGCGCCGAACCTCGTCAGCCTGCTCAAGAACCGCAGCATAACCAAGCTGTTCCATTTCGGCCGTTTCGATCTCGCCGTGCTCTACCACGCCTTCGGCGTCATGCCGGAGCCGGTGTTCTGCACCAAGATCGCCTCGCGGCTTACCCGAACCTACACCGACCGGCACGGGCTGAAGGACATCTGCTTTGAGCTTCTCGGCGTCAGTCTGTCGAAGGCGCAGCAATCATCGGACTGGGCGGCGGAGACGCTGTCACCCGAACAACTCGAATACGCGGCCTCCGACGTGCTCTATCTTCACCAGCTGCGTGATGTGCTGACGGCGCGGCTGGCGCGCGACAACCGGAGCAAGGAGGCCGAGGCCTGCTTCCGCTTCCTGCCCACGCGTGCGAAACTCGACCTGATGGGCTGGGATGAGGCAGACATCTTCGCCCACAGCTAAGGTGAACCAGGTGTTGGCCGCGACGTTCTGTCGGTCCATGGAGGGGATGAAATGGCTGCCAGAAAACCAATCGAAACAGCGCCCAAGGATGGCTCCAAGGTCACCGTCTACTGGAAGGACAGCGACGGCGTGATGAACGAATCCATCGCGCAGTACCGGTCGCTCGACCGCCTGAAGGCGGCCGGCGGCGACTGGGACGAGAACGACACCGGCTGGTGGGCGTATACGGACGGCCATACGCAAAGGAAGATCGAACCGATCAGCTGGCGGCCTGCATCCGGGGATGATGACGACGAATGACGCCGCTGGCGGGGCCGGCATCTTTCCAATAGGTTGGACCTGTTGCAATCGGAGGTCGATTCGGAGCTCTCTGCTCCGCGATCATTCGCTCAGGAGGGATCTGCAATGGGTACTGAGAGCCTGCTTGTCTTCATCATCATCGGCGCCATCGCCGGTTGGCTCGCCGGCCTGATGGTCAAGGGTTTCGGCCTCGGTCTTGTCGGCAATATCGCCGTCGGCATTGTCGGTGCCTTCATCGCCGGCTGGCTCTTCCCAAGGCTGGGGTTCGCCATAGGCGGTGGTATATTTGCCTCCATCGTCCACGCCACGATCGGCGCGGTCATCCTGCTCGTGTTGATCAAGCTGGTGAAGCAGGCCTGATCCTCGAAGCACATCAAGGGCGCGCCATGAAACAGAACATGCTGTATCTCATCATCGGCGCGCTCGTCGTCGTGGTCATCGCGCTCGGCGTCTATGTCTATCGCGAGCAAACCAGGCCGGAGGGCGTGGAACTCAAGATCGACGACAAAGGCATTTCGATCCAGCAGAACTGAGTGCGCCGGGTTGGCGCGGCAAAGGTGCCGACGACCTACCCATCAGGCCGAAAATTGACGATAAGGCAGGGGCCGCTCCATCCTTCGACGCACCCGGAGAGAAGCCAAGCTGGATATGGAATGAGAGTGACGTATCGACACATCCGCGGTATGATCTTGATACAGGGAGTTTGGGGCCAACCCACCTACTATTAGGAGGTTGCCATGAGGCACCAAACACTGGACCAACTGCATACGGTGGCAAAGGTACATAGAGACCCAACACCTCCTGGAATGGATCGAACCCAACGTCTCGAACGTTGGTCAAAACTTCTTGAACGGCAGCCCGACCGACTCCTTACCGCGCTTATCGGGACCGAATATCGTTCGTCGCCCGAGCGCGAAAATATGCGTGGCGAGGGCTCGCCAATATCGGTTGCCTTCGAGGATCCGATCCTGCGCGATGAGGGGCTGAAAGACGACACCTATGGCGAAGCGAAGCGTTTCTTCGAATTGACCGACAATGAGCTCCACGAAATTGTCTGCTACTGCCATGTGGGCGAGACGATGCAATCATCCTGGGCAGCGCTTTCCGTTCGCGCTGCGATTGGTAACGAATGATCCGCCAGGGTTGAATGACTTTGTGACAAGGTCATCCGCCAATTCAATGGTTTAGAGCGCGATCGGACGCAAAACCTACTTTACCGGTCGCGCTCTAATGACGAGCATAGACTGCGGCTATCTTCATAGACGCGCGGCCAGGTTCGCGCCCACCAGAGGGCGGCGGGGTGAGAAATCGCCTGGATCTAGCGCTTCAGGATGCAGCCATAATTGGGCGAATCTGGTTCTCCCAGATCCGATAGCCGTCCCCGTTAAGGTGGACCCCATCGGTCGTGAACTCCGGCCGGAGGCTACGTTTCGGGAGAGGGATGCGTTGAGGTCCAGAAACCGGCAATTGGTGGCGTTTGAGCAAAGAGCCATGTGCGCGCTGTTCAACCGCTTTATTGCTGCGTTGTGAACCTCGCTGCTCGTAAACAACGGTGACTGGACAACGATGCTGTCCACATCCGCCAACCGTTCAATGATCTTGCCGTAGGATGTAGCGACGTCGTCAGGGCTAGCTGACCTGCTAATATCGTTTACCCCTAGCATGAAAAACGAGCCGGGGCTCTGCTGCCGTAATCTGGTCGAGCCTTAGGAGCGCGCTGTCGACGCGTTCACCAGATATGCCGCGATTGATTATTGACAGTCTGGGAAACATCTCCTGCCAATGGCCACTCGCAGTGAGAGAATCACCAAACATGACGATGTCGGCATGTCCTTGGAATTGACGGAATTCGTCGACTTTCGCTTGCCAGTGAGCGTTATCGGAGCGTGTTGCAAAGAGGGTCACTAGCAGCATCGCCAGCACTGTGCTGAAGATCAGCATCTTCTTCATGTCAACCTACCAAGGTAGTCATAGCTCGCTCCGTAACCGCTCGGTGGTCTTGCCATCGATCTTCATGGGCTTGTAGGTCATCAGCCGCTTCATCTGCCGCCAGCCTGGATGACGCCCCGCAAGGTCGCTGGCCACTCCGACATCAGCCAGACAGAGAAATATGACCGCGCTCGAGGCCGCAGACTGTTTTGCCGATGCCAGAATCAGGCGACGCGAACAGAGCGGTGACGGGCGGTAACAGATTTAGGAATTCGTATGGAATTTCAAAGGCCTGCTGAACGGTCATTTTAACCCGCCCTTAAATCGCCGCAACTACTCTTCACCCCGAACGCCATGGAGCGACGTGCGTCCGTTCGGAGGCACAATACGCTCTAGACTTTGAAGCTTCGCATCGTGCTTTCCGAAAATCGATTCCGATTTTCGGGCCGATGCGACAGGCATCGGGACAGACAGCACAGCGCATGGCGAACCGCAGAGACAGCCGCATCGAACCGAGCTTCGAGGGACCGCCACAGGCGAAATCCTCGGCCGGTTTTTCGGTGAGCGAGGAGGATCGCGTCGTGCCGAGCAACCGCAAGACCTCTGCAAAGCGCCAATCGGCCAAGACAAGATCGTCGCGTCGCGGACGCGGTAAAAGCCGGCGCGGCCTGTTCAGCGTGCTCGGCCGGTTGGCCTACTGGTGCTTCGTCCTGGCCATTTGGGGTGGCATCGCCACCGCCGGCATCGTCGTCTATTACGGTGCGAAAATGCCGGCGGCCACCACCTGGGCCATTCCCGACCGCGCACCCAATATCAGGATCGTCTCGGTCGACGGAAAACTGCTCGCCAATCGCGGCATGAGCGGCGGCGAAGCCGTCGGCCTGCATGAAATGTCGACCTATATTCCCGAGGCCGTCATCGCCATTGAGGATCGCCGCTTCTACTCGCATTTGGGCATCGATCCGATCGGTTTGTCTAGAGCCATGGTGGCCAACGTTCTCGGCGGGCGTTTTTCGCAAGGCGGCTCGACGCTGACCCAGCAATTGGCGAAAAACCTGTTCCTGACACCCGACCGCACGCTGGAACGCAAGGTGCAGGAAGTGCTTTTGGCGCTGTGGCTCGAGCAAAAGCACACCAAGGACCAGATCCTCGAAATGTATCTCAACCGGGTTTATTTCGGCTCCGGAGCCTATGGTGTCGAAGCGGCCTCACGCCGGTATTTCGGCAAGAGCGCGCGTGATGTCACGCTGTCCGAGGCTGCACTCCTCGCTGGCCTGTTGAAGGCGCCGTCGCGACTGTCTCCGGCGCGTGACCCGAAGGCGGCCGAGCAGCGCGCGCAGCTCGTTCTCGCCGCCATGCGCGACGAAGGCAAGATCAGCGCCAAGGAGTTGACCACTGCGATGACCGCGCCGGCGTCGCGGGTGGCATCCTACTGGACGGGCTCGGAAAACTATGTCGCCGACACCATCGTGGAAGAACTGCCCGACCTGATCGGCGACGTGCGCGGCGACATCATCGTCGACACCACCGTCGACCTCACGCTGCAGAAGCTCGCCGAACAATCGATCCGCCGGCTGATCGACGGGAGCGGCAAAAAGCTCAATGCCAGCCAGGGCGTGCTGGTGTCGATAGACAATTCCGGCGCGGTACGCGCCATGGTCGGCGGCTATGATTATTCGACTAGCCAGTTCGACCGCGCCTCGGAGGCGCGCCGCCAGCCGGGCTCGGCGTTCAAGCCCTTTGTTTACATGGCGGCGCTGGAGGCCGGCCGTACGCCCGACAGCGTGCGCAATGACGCGCCGATCAGAATAGGCAAATGGACGCCAACCAATTACGGCGGCAAGTATTTCGGCAAGGTGACGCTGGCGACGGCGCTGGCGAAATCGCTGAACTCGGTGGCCGCCCAGCTGACCATGGAAGTCGGACCTGACGCGGTCGTCGAGGCGGCGCATCGCATGGGTATCGGGTCCGACCTCACGGCCAATACCTCGATCGCGCTCGGCACCTCTGAAGTGACACCGCTGGAATTGACGTCGGCCTATGTCCCCTTCGCCAATGGCGGCTATCGGCCGGACGTCCATTTCATCCGCCGCGTGACGACAGCCGGCGGCAAGGTGCTCTACGACAATAATGACGGCGGCGCCCCGCGCGTCGTCAAGCCCGAGATCGTGGGGATGATGAATTCGATGATGACCGGCACCGTCGAAATCGGCACTGCCAGGAAGGCGGCCTTTGCCTGGCCGGCCGCCGGCAAGACCGGCACCAGCCAGAATTCGCGCGACGCCTGGTTCATCGGCTATACCGCCAATCTCACCACCGGCGTCTGGTTCGGCAATGACGATGGCGGTCCGATGAAGAAGGTCACCGGCGGCGCGCTGCCGGCGCAGGCCTGGCATGAGTTCATGGTCGCCGCGCACGAAGGCGTGCCGGTGCGGCCGCTGCCTGGAACATGGAGGTCGACGCCCGCGGATACGATCGTGCAGGACGAAATACCGTCCAACACCGCGCAACCGGCCCCGGTGCCGTCCGCGTCGGTTGGCCAATCCGCGCCGTCTGCCAAAAAAGCGTCATCGCCTCGCGCCGTGCGTCCCGCCGAAACGGTCGATGCCGCAGGCTTCGGCATGCCGGGCGGTGGCGGCACCACCGCATCGATCAAGCGCCCGGTGCCGCCCGGCGATGTCGGCGGCCCGGTCAAGAAGCGGCAGACCTCGATCCTCGACATCCTCACCGGCGGCTGACCCCCTCGTCATCGCTGCCGTGTTCCGCTACATCTCCCGTTTGGAGATCGCGAATGGCCGAAACCGACACCAGAAAGACCATCGTGCTGACCGGCGCCAGCCGCGGCATCGGCCACGCCACGGTCAAGCGCTTTTCACGAGAAGGCTGGCGCGTCATCACCTGCTCGCGCCAGGCCTTTGCCGAGGACTGCCCGTGGCCGGCCGGTCCGGAAGACCACATCAAGGTCGATCTCGCCGACCAGGAGGATGTCGGCATCGCGATCTCGGAAATCCGCCACCGGCTGGAGGCGCATGGCGGCCAGCTTCATGCGCTGGTCAACAATGCCGGCATCTCGCCGAAGCTCAAGGACGGCAACAGCCGCATGAATTCGATCGACACGCCGATGCATGTCTGGCGCGACGTGTTCCAGGTCAATTTCTTCGCGCCGATCATGCTGGCGCGGGGATTGTTTAGGGAATTGGCGTCGGCCAAAGGGTCGATCGTCAACGTCACCTCGATCGCCGGCACCCGGGTGCATCCCTTTGCCGGCACCGCCTATGCGACGTCAAAGGCCGCGCTCGGCTCGCTGACGCGCGAAATGGCGCATGATTTCGGGCCGCACGGCATCCGAGTCAACGCCATCGCACCCGGCGAGATCGACACGGCGATCCTGTCGCCGGGCACGGAAAAGATCGTCGAGACGATTCCACTACGGCGGCTGGGCACCACGGCGGAAGTCGCCGACATCATCTTCTTCCTGTGCTCGCAGCAGGCGTCCTATGTGACGGGCTCGGAAATCCACATCAATGGCGGCCAGCACGTGTGAGCGAACGCTGGCGATCGAGGGCTAAGCAATCGGTGCTTTCGGCTCTTTGGGCCCCTCTGCCTTGCCTTCCATCACCTCTTCCACAATCCCCCGCGCGATCTCGCGCTCACCCATGATGACGGTGTCGGCTCCGAGCCCCTTGAGATGCTCGACCTCGGCATCGGAATGGGCGCGGGCAATGACGTTGATCTTCGGGTTGGCGGCGCGGGCGCGTAGCACGATCTGTCCCGCCTCGAAGGCGTTGGGGATGGCGAGGATCAGCCGCTTCGCGCCCTCGGGATTGGCTGCGGCGAACACCTCGCTGTTCGCCGCATTGCCGGACACGGTTTCCATGTCGTCGTCCCTGAGCTTCGCCAGCGTCTTGTCGGCATCCTCGATGACGAGGAACGGCAGGGCGGCCTCCGTCAATGACGCGCCGACAAGGCTGCCGACACGGCCATAGCCGACCAGGATGGAATGGCCGGTAAGCGCTGTCCTGGGCGGAGGGCCGTCCTCTTTCACCGGCTCCGCAACCGAAGCCAGCTGGCCTGGCTCCGTCGCGGGGCCGATCGGCTTTGCCTCGTCGAGCGAGGCCGCCTTGCCGGCGCGCCTTTCCAGCCATGGTTTCATCCAGTCGACGGCAAGGAACATCAGCGGGTTGAGGACGATCGACAGGATAGCACCGGCGAGGATGAGGTCGCGTCCTTGTTCGGGCAGCAGCTTCAGCCCGACGCCGAGCTCGGCCAGAATGAACGAGAATTCGCCGATCTGGGCAAGGCTTGCCGAAATCATCAATGCGGTCGGGATCGGATAGCGGAAGGCGACGACGATAGCGAAGGCCGCCAGCGATTTGCCGATGACGATGATGACCAGTGTCGCCAGGATCGGCCAGCCATTGCTGATCAGGCTGAACGGGTCAAACAGCATGCCGACCGAAACGAAGAACAGCACGGAAAACGCGTCGCGCAGCGGCAGCGATTCCTCGGCCGCTCGATGGCTGAGCGCCGATTCGCTCATGATCATGCCGGCGAAGAAAGCGCCCAACGCCAACGAGACGCCGAATAGCTTGGCCGCGCCGAAGGCGACGCCGAGCGCGATGGCCAGCACCGCCAGCCGGAACAATTCACGCGACCCGGTATGGGCGACGTAGTGCAGGATCCAGGGGATGACCCGGCGGCCGACCACCAGCATGACGACTACAAAGGCGGCGACCTTGGCCAGCGTGATGCCGACGACACCCCAAACGCCGTAGCTCGCCGGCAGCGACAGCAGGCCGCTGCTATGGATCTCCACCGGCTCCTGACCGCCCAGCACACCGGCCAGCGCCGGCAGCAGTACCAGCGCCAGCACCATGGCCAGGTCCTCGACGATCAGCCAGCCGACAGCAATGCGGCCGCGCTCCGTCTCGATCAGCCGCCGTTCCTGCAAGGCACGCAACAGCACTACGGTCGAGGCGACGGAAAGCGCCAGCCCGAAGACCAGCCCCGCGCCCATCGACCAGCCGAGCATCCAGGCAAGAGCGGCGCCGAGCGCTGTCGCGAAGCCGATCTGCACGATGGCGCCGGGCACGGCGATGGCGCGGACCGACAACAAGTCCTTCAGCGAGAAATGCAGGCCGACGCCGAACATCAACAGGATCACGCCGATTTCGGCCAGCTCATTGGCAAGGCCGGCATCGGCGACGAAGCCAGGCGTGTTCGGCCCGACAAGCACGCCGGCGATGAGGTAACCGACCAGCGGCGGGATGCGGAAGCGATTGGCAATTGCGCCGAAGACGAAAGCCAGCCCCAGACCGGCGACGATTGTGGCGATAAGGGGCGTGTCATGCGGCATGGTCTATGGAGCGCCTTTCAAAAATCACGATGTCGGATATGCACCGCCGAGGCAGCCGCCTTTGCAATATGGCGGCTCGGATGGCCGCGAGGCAACCCGCAAATGCCATGAAATCCACGACAGGGATGACAGAAGGCGAGCCGCCTCGGGGGGTTGCTGCAAAAGAAGGGCCTGAGCGCCTTGATGCCGCGATCAGGCCGCCTGCAGCAGGTTTTCGATGTCGACGATGGTGTGGTTGGTCAGCGTCTTCGGAATTTCCACTGTGATTTTCTCGGCAACTTCCTTGTGCAGTTTTCGACGCATGTCGCCCAGCACCTGCGGCGGTGCGATCAGCACCATCTCCTTGAAGGCGCCGCGATGCGCGAGCTTGTACAGCCGCTCGGCAATTTCGTCGGCAAAACGCTCCTTGCCGAGTCTATGCCAGTCAGTGTCCTCGACTGCGCTACGGTGGGCGGAAGGGCCGTCGCTGTAGCGGCCGGGGCGGTCCGAACCTTGCTCTCGCGTCGCCGGATTTGCCTGTTCCATTTCCTGCACGACCTGAAGGTCGGGATATTGGGTGTCACCATGGTTCTCGAGGAACAGCGCCTTCTCGCCGTCGGCCACCACGATCCACAGTCCGCGTTTCAGCTTGAGGTTATCCACGGAGCGCTCCTTTTTTCTGTTTTTCATGGTTCTCTAGGCCCGTCTCTGGAGCCATTGCCGCAGCTGAACAGCCATGCTCGGATTCGCAGGGCAAACGCGCGCCAAGGCAGGAATGTTCCGGTGTTCAGCCCATCGCAGCTTTAGTCAAACTAGATTGGTATAATTTAGAAAAAAGTGTTTTGTAACATGTCTCACTTGTCGCTAGAACGGCCGCAGATCAAGGCTCGCAACAGCGGTGTGGATCCGCTCCACTCGTGGGTGTGGAATTTTTTTCTCCTGCCTCCAGTGCTTGCGGAAAAGCGATTGCTTCGCACGAAGCGATGCGCGAGTGCGTTCCTTCTGCTTTTTCGCGCTCGCGCGTAGAACTGAAAGCGAATTCAGGATTCCGCTCGCCATGCCGCAGGCCACCGCCAAGCTCAACGCCTTTCCCGTCTTCATGCGGGTCGAGGGCGAAACCGTTGCCATCGTCGGCGACGGCGAGGAGGCTCTGGCCAAGGCGCGGCTGATCGGCCAGTCGAGCGCCGTGCTGCGCATCATAGCCGATGCCGCCGAGGCCGAGTTGCTGGCCTTCATCGCCGCGAATGGCGCCGTCCACATCGCTGCCGCCTACGATGCCGCGCATCTTGAAGGCGCGGTGATGGTGTTTGCCGCCAGCGGCAATGAGGCGCTCGACCGGCGCGTTGCCGAGGATGCGCGCCGGCTGGGCATTCCGGTCAATGCCGTCGACCGGCCGGAGCTGTGTGATTTCTTCACCCCGGCGCTGGTCAACCGCGCGCCGGTCGCCATTGCCATCGGCACCGAAGGGGCGGGCCCGGTGCTTGCTCAGATGCTGCGCAGCCGCATCGACCGCATGCTGTCGCCGTCGCTTGGGCCGCTTGCTTCACTTGCCGCCTCGTTGCGCGGCACCGCTGAGAGATTGCTGCCGAAAGGCAATGCCCGCCGCCGCTTCTGGAGCGTCTTTTTCGGCGGCGCACCGGCCCGCGCCATGGACGCCGGCCAGCTTTCGCAGGCGCATGACGCGGCCGTCGACCTGTTGCTTTCGAATGCGCCGGCATCGGGCCACATCTCTCTGGTCGGCGCGGGTCCCGGCGCTGAGGACCTGCTGACGCTGCGCGCTCACCGCCTGCTGATGGAAGCCGATGTCATCGTCCATGATGCGCTGGTGCCGGAGGCGATCGTCGCCATGGGCCGTCGCGACGCCGAGCGTCTGCCGGTGGGCAAACGCAAGGGCTGCCACACCAAGATCCAGGCCGAGATAAACGCGCTGCTGATCGAACTTGGCCGCGATGGCAAGCGCGTCGTGCGGTTGAAGTCCGGCGATCCACTGGTGTTCGGCCGGGCGGGCGAGGAAATGGCGGCGCTGCGCGATGCCGGCATTGCCTATGAGGTGGTTCCGGGCGTCACCGCGGCCTTCGCCGCCGCCGCCGATTTCGAGTTGCCGCTGACGCTGCGCGGCGTGTCGTCGTCGATGGTGTTCACCACCGGCCACGACCTCAAGGGAAATTCGCTGCCCGACTGGGCCAAGCTCGCCATTTCCGGCGCCACGGTCGCCGTCTATATGGGCCGCTCAGTCGCGGCCGAGGTTGCCGGCCGGCTGATCGAGGCTGGCCTGTCGCCGGATACGGCGGTCGCCGTGGTCGAGAATGCCAGCCTTGCCAACCGCCGCCGTTTCCACGGCACGCTGGCCGACCTGCCGTCGCTGGAGGCCCGCGCCGACCTTACCGGCCCGGTCATGACGATCATCGGCGATGCAGTCGCCGGCGCCAACTTTGACCATTCCGAGCCGCTTGCGGCGCACAGGCATGAGGGCGCGCCCCAAACAGCCGCCGAAGGAGCTGAACGATGAAAGTTCTGACCGCAAACCGCCTGACCGACGGCGAGGCCGTCTGGTACGCCAATGGCGGCTGGGCCGAGACCATCGACAATGCCGATCTCGCCCATGACAAGGCGGCTGAAGACCGACTGGAGGCGATCGGCGCCGCGGCCTATGCCAACAATGAAGTGGTCGACGTCAATCTGATCGACGTGACCGTCGCCAATGGTGTGGTCGAGCCGGTCCGGCTGCGTGAAAAGATCCGCGCCGCCGGCCCGACCAACCGCAACGACCTGGGCAAGCAGGCCCGCCCGGAAGCCGCCCGGGCGGCGTAAACGACTATTATGAATAAACGGGCGGACGCGCCCGGAAAGACCAGAACATGTACCGTTACGATGAGTTCGATCACGATTTCGTCCAGGCCCGCGTCGCCGAGTTCAGCGATCAGGTCGCGCGGCGGCTTGCCGGCGAGATCACCGAGGATCAATTCCGGCCGCTGCGGCTGATGAACGGCGTCTACCTGCAGTTGCATGCCTACATGCTGCGCATCGCGGTGCCTTACGGCACGCTGAACAGCAAGCAGCTGCGCATGCTCGGCCACATCGCACGCAAATACGACAAGGGCTACGGCCATTTCACGACGCGCCAGAACGTCCAGTTCAACTGGCCGGCGCTGTCGGACATTCCGGCGATCCTGGCCGATCTGGCGAGTGTCGAAATGCACGCCATCCAGACCAGCGGCAACTGCATCCGCAACGTCACCGCCGACCACTTCGCCGGTGCCGCCGCCGACGAGGTGGCCGATCCGCGCCCCTATGCGGAAATCCTGCGCCAATGGTCGTCGGTGCATCCGGAGTTCTCGTTCCTGCCGAGAAAATTCAAGATCGCGGTGACCGGTGCCGAGCGCGACCGCGCCGCCATCCAGACGCATGACATCGGCCTGCATTTGAAGAAGAACGCTGCCGGAGAACTCGGTTTCGCCGTCTATGTCGGCGGCGGCCAGGGCCGCACGCCGATGATCGCCAAGAAAATCCGCGACTTCCTGCCCGAGGCCGACCTTCTATCCTACTGCACGGCGATCCTGCGCGTTTACAACCTCTACGGCCGCCGCGACAACAAATACAAGGCACGCATCAAGATCCTCGTCCACGAGACGGGGGTCGAGGAGATCACCCGTCAGGTCGAGGCCGAATGGCAGGAGCTGAAGGATGCGGATCTAAAGCTGCCGGAAGCCGACATCCGCGCCATCGATGCCTATTTCGCGCCACCGGCGCTGGCCGACCGGCCGGAAGGCGACGAAGCTGTCAAGCTTGCCCGTCTCGATTCCAAGGGCTTTTCGGAATGGCTCGATCAGAACGTGGTGACCCACCGCCATCCCGATTATGCCGCCGTGACGATTTCGCTCAAGGGCATCGGCGAAGCGCCGGGCGATGCCTCCGACAGCCAGATGGAAGCGATCGCCGACCTCGCCGAGAAATATGCATTCGATGAGCTGCGCGTCAGCCACGAGCAGAACCTGATCCTGCCGCATGTCGCGCGCGCCGACCTCAAGGCGGTCTATGACGCGCTGGTCAACATCGGACTGGCGACGGCCAATTCCAACCTGATATCAGACATCATCTCCTGCCCTGGCCTCGATTATTGCGCGCTGGCCACGGCGCGCTCCATTCCGGTAGCACAAGAAATCTCGCTTCGTTTCGCTTCGCTCGAGCGGCAGCGCGAGATCGGTGAATTGAAGCTGAAGATTTCCGGCTGCATCAACGCCTGCGGTCATCACCATGTCGGCCATATCGGCATCCTCGGCGTCGAGAAGAAGGGCGCCGAACTCTATCAGGTCACGCTCGGCGGCTCGGCCGACGAGAACACCTCGGTCGGTGAGATCATCGGTCGCGGCTTCAGCTCGGCAGAGATCACCGACGCCATCGAACAGATCGTCGAGACCTATCTCGGGCTTCGACTGGACAGAACCGAAAAATTCATCGACGCCTACCGCCGTGTCGGTCCCGCGCCGTTCAAGGAGGCGCTCTATGCTGGCGAAGCCAAGGCCGCTTGATCGTATCGTCGACGTCGAGGCCGGCATCGCCGCCGAAGCGGCGGGGCTCGATGCGCTCTATGGTCATCTGAAGCCGCTTGAGATCATCGAGCGGTCGGCCCGGGAGTTCTTTCGCGGCGAAATCGCCGCGGTTTCGTCCTTTGGCGCGGATTCGGCGGTGCTGCTGCACATGATCGCTAAGATCGACCGGACTTTGCCGGTGATCTTCCTCGACACCGGCAAGCATTTCGAGGAGACGCTCGGCTATCGCGACGCGCTCGTTGCCGATTTCGGGCTGACCGACATCCGGGTGATCACGCCTGAAGAAGCGGCGCTCGAACGGATCGATCCGACCGGCAATCTGAACGAGACCGACACTGACGCCTGCTGCGACGTCCGCAAGGTCGAGCCGCTGGCGCGGGGCGTTGAGCCGTTCCGCGCCTGGTTCACCGGCCGCAAGCGTTTTCAGGCGACGACGCGGGCAGCGCTTCCGGTGTTCGAGGCGGTCGGTTCGCGCATCCGCATCAATCCGCTGGCGCATTGGACGACCGCTGACCAGGCCAACTATATGCGCGCGCATGCGCTGCGTGAAAATCCGTTGGTTGCCTATGGCTATCTGTCGATAGGCTGCTTCCCATGCACGCAGCCGGTGCAGCCGGGCGAGGACGCGCGCAGCGGCCGCTGGGCAGGGCACGCCAAGACCGAGTGCGGCATCCATTTGTCGGGGCTGGAAAAGTCGCTGACCGACGCATCGCTTTAGAGTATGTTGATATTCAGCCGGCCTGCGAACGGTGCTTCCTGCGCTTCCGGTGCTCGCGTACTCTAAGTACGCTCCGCTCCGGTTCTCGGAAGCCACCCAGTCTGGTCGCTTCGCGCCCGCCTTCGACTCCGGCTCGGCCTGACCTGGATCTCGACACACCCTAGGATTGTTTTGGACTTTAGGAATTTTTTGATGACCGAGCCGACACTGAAGACCGTTACCCGCCTGTGGACCCCGAATGGTTTTCGCGAAGACGAGTGGGTTCATGCCGAGAGTGCTGATGCGCTGTCCGGCAATGGCCGCTTCATTCTGCCGCTGCAGGCGTTTCTCGACCTCGACCCAGCGGTGCGCCGGTCGGCGAAGGAACGCCTTGGCGTGCTGCTTCAGCCCGGTGACCAACTCGAAAAAATCGCCGACCTGCTCGACCAGATATCGTTGGTGGCATTGGCCTTTCCGGCTTTCAGTGACGGCCGTTCCTTCTCCAAGGGCGAATTGCTGCGCAGCCGCTACCATTTCGAGGGCGCGGTCCGCGCCACCGGGCAGGTTCTAGTCGACCAGCTTCCGCATATGCTGCGCCTTGGCTTCGACGAGTTCGAAGTGTCAAATCCAGTGTTGCTGAAACGGCTCGAGGAAGGCCGCACCGGCGGTCTGCCGCTCTCGTATCAGCCGACCGTGAAGCCGGAGGCCAAAGGTCCCAAATATTCCTGGCGGCGGGTGCGCGCGGGCTGATCGTCTCCACGGAGCAGGTCGCATCTGGTCGGACCACTTTGCAGATTCAGTCTTTTATTTTCGGCGTCCGCACCTTTGGATAGGCCTATTATTTCGCGATCCGAAATAAATATCGCCACCAAGGGAGGAACCGGAATGGCTGGTAAGAAGATACTGATGCTCGTTGGCGAGTTCAGCGAGGAATACGAAATTTTCGTCTTTGAGCAGGCCATGCATGCGGTCGGCCACACTGTCCATGTCGTCTGCCCCGACAAGAAGGCGGGCGATATCCTGAAGACGTCGCTGCACGACTTCGAGGGCCACCAGACCTATACGGAAAAGCTCGGCCACGACTACATCCTCAACAAGACCTTTTCCGAGGTGAACCCGGCCGAATACGACGCCGTCTATGCGGCGGGCGGGCGCGGCCCGGAATATATCCGTATCGACAAGCGCGTGCAGGCGCTGGTGCGGCATTTCCACGACACCGGCAAGCCGATCTTCACCATCTGCCATGGCGCGCAGATCCTGATGGCGGTCGACGGCGTGCTGCGTGGCAGGCAGGTCGCGGCGCTGCAGTATTGCGAGCCGGAAGTCACGCTCGCCGGCGGCACCTACATCGATGTCGCGCCGACCGGCGCCCATGTCGACGGCAATCTGGTATCGGCCAAGGGCTGGCCGGGCCTCGCCGCCTTCATGCGCGAATGCCTGAAAGTGCTCGGCACCGAGATCCACCATGGCGAGATCGAACGCAAGGCGGCTTGAGCCAGGCCTTGGAAACCGCCGCAGCTGTGGTGCGGCGGCTCTACAGCGCCGCGCGTCCTTTTGGGGTACGCGCTTTTACGCAGTCATCCGCGCTTCGCGAAACGACACCAGCTTGCTGCGGCTCTCATCCCACAGCGCCAGCTTGACGCAGCGCAGGCTGTCGAGAAGCGTGACGCGACCGATTTCGCGCAGTTCCGGATAGTCCCTCAGGACCTCTTGGAGTCGATAGCACGGCACCTTGGCGGAGAGGTGGTGCACGTGATGGACACCGATATTGCCGGTGAACCAGTTCAGCACCGGCGGCAGGTCATAATAGGACGAGCCGTGCAGGGCCGCGTGCTGAAACTCCCATTCGGAGTCCTTTGCCCACTCAGTCTCTTCGAATTGGTGCTGGACGTAAAACAGCCAGATACCGGCGGAACCGGCGAGAACGACGATGGGCAAATGGACGACCAGGAACGCTTCGAGGCCGACGAACCAGACGAGGGCAGCGGCGGCGACCGCGATGGCCACGTTGGTGGCCATAGACGACACCCAGGGCGTGAGGCCGCCTCGCATCATGCCGACCGGCAGTCTCTGCTCAAAGATGAAAAGCCAAATGGGGCCGAGGCCGAACATGACGAGCGGATGGCGATAGAGACGATAGGCAAGGCGGCCCTGCCAGGACATTTGCCGATATTCCGCGACGGTCAGCGTCTTGATATCGCCCGTGCCGCGCTCATCGAGATTGCCGGCGCTGGCGTGATGGGTTGCGTGGGCACGCCGCCAGCAATCGTAGGGCGTCAAGGTCAGGATGCCCAGGCCGCGGCCGATCCAGTCGTCGGCGGTGCGGTTGGCGAAGAAGGAACCGTGGCCGCAATCGTGCTGGATCATGAAGATCCGCACCAGAAAGCCGGCGGCCGGAAGGATGAGAACCAGACCCCACCAATGGCCATAGGCATAGGCAGCCGAGGACAATGCCCACAGCGTGGCAAAGGGGATGAGGGTGATGGCAAGTTCGACGGCGCTGCGCCGCCTGTCAGGTTTCTTGTAACGCGCCAGGATTTTCAACCAGGCACGTTTGCTGTTCGCCACAGCTTCGGGGGAAATCATGTTCATCAGGAAGCATAGACGGACCATTCCGTCGCCGCAAGGCAGGCATCACGCGAAGTTACTGCGCGTAAATGTCGCGCGACGCGCAAGCTACTGCAATGTGGAAGGGCATGCTTGGGTTCCGGCGGCACGCGTGTTGGGTCTACCGCCTGTGGCCACCGGCGGCTACGCTGCTCTCGATGCCGTCCAGGCGGTCGAGCAATTCCCTGAATCGATCGGGAATATCGTTCTCCGTCCGGAACGCCGGCAGCGCACGCAGAAAGCGCGTCGTTGCCTCGGTGCCGAACTGGCGCCTGATGCCAGCCGCGAGCCTTTCACGTCTTTCGTCATTGGCGCGGGCGCTATTCTTGTTATGGTCGCCGTTGTTGCGGGTCATCATTTCAAAATCCTGTGTCGGCTTCGAAACTCTTCCAGCAGACGAATGGTTCCCCCATCGCAGCATCTTGGCAAGCAAAGCCGGCGGTTACAGTAAAATTTGAATTAATATCGAACGGTCTTCATGATGCGCCGTCGAGCGCCAGCGGCCTCTTCAGTATCGCTTGCCCCTTGATTTTTGGCCGCCAAACCTCGATATCGGGCACAAAATCCACATCATTCGAAATGACGGGAAACGGCGATGAGCGACCAGGCAAAAGACGAACGCGCGCCCGAGGATATCGAAGCGGCTGAGGCCGCCGCCGAGCGCTCGGAAGGCAGCGTCGACGGCGACTATGAAGCACTTGTGCGGCTGTTGAAGGAAAACGAAGAGCTGAAGGACCGCGCGCTCCGCGTCGCAGCCGAGATGGAGAATCTGCGCCGCCGTACCGCCCGTGACGTGCACGATGCGCGTGCTTATGCGGTTGCCAATTTCGCCCGTGACATGCTGTCGGTATCTGACAATCTGCGCCGCGCGCTGGACGCGATCCCGGCTGAGGCCAAGGCGTCGGGCGATACCGGTTTCAAGGCGCTGATCGAGGGCGTCGAGCTCACCGAGCGCGCCATGCTATCGGCGCTGGAGCGGCACGGGGTGAAGAAGCTCGAGCCGGAAGGCGAGAAGTTCGATCCAAATTTCCACCAGGCAATGTTCGAGGTGCCCAATCCGGAGGTGCCGGCCAACACGGTGGTCCAGGTCGTGCAGCCAGGCTATTCGATCGGCGAGCGGGTGCTGCGGCCGGCCATGGTCGGCGTTGCCAAAGGCGGACCCAAGCATGTCGCGAGCGAAGCGCCGGTCGAGCCAGGGCCGGTGAATGAGCAGGCTGAGAAGGATGCGTAAGTTAGGGGAGTAGGGCAGTAGGGCAGTAGGGCATAGCCTACGTACGGGTAAGCCGAGCAATGCCTACTCCCGGCCGTTGCCTTCTCTTCCCCTACTCCCCTACTGCCTTATTCCCCTACTGCCTTTTCACGCTGCGAAACGCTGGGCTTCCCCACCATAATAGTTGACGTAGCGGGCGCCGATCTCCTGGACCGGCATCACTACGAACACGTCGACCGTCGAGAATTCGCGGTCGATGACGCAGCCGTCGCCGATGCGCGCGCCGACGCGCAGATAGCCCTTGACCAGCGGCGGCATCGCCGCGATCGCGGCCTTGGCGTTGACCGCCTCGATCGGCATCAAATCCATGGAACAGTAGCGCCCGGCGACCGCACGCACGTCCCAGGCCGAATTCGTCCGGCAGTGATGGGCGAGATAGGTCAGCGCTTCGGCGTGCGCCGCCGGCACGGTGCCGTGGAACGAAGCGCAACCGGTCATCACGCCGATCCCGTAATGGTTGATATAGGCCCAAATACCTTGCCAAAGCGCCTCGATGGTGCGCTTCGAGCGGTATTCCGGCAAGACGCAGGAGCGGCCGAGCTCGAGGAAACGCTGGCCGGGGTGGCGGGCGATAAGATTGGTCAGCTCGAATTCGCCCTCGGAATAGAAGCCGCCCGCCGCTGCCGCGATTTCCTGCCGCAGCAGGCGGTAGGTGCCGACAATGCGGCGATGCTCGGGACCGGACAGCGAGGTGTCGAAGACAAGCAAATGATCACAAAGCGGATCGAAATGGTCGGCGTCGCGGCGGTCCTGCACCTGGAACAGGTTTTTCCTGGCGCCGAGCTCGTCATAGAACACCCGGTAGCGCACTTCCTGCGCGGCGGCGATCTCGGCCTCGTTGCGGGCGAGCCGCACTTCGAGGTTGCCTATGCGGCCGAGCGCTTCGCCTTTTATGACGGCATCGACATTGCGCCCGGTGAGCAAAGCACCGCTGGCGTTCGGCCGAGCGTCACATTCCGGCATAACTGTATGCACGAGTGATTCTCCTTCGAGCCATCCCTCTTGGCACGGGGATACGGTGTAGGTGCAACAGGATTGTGACAGTACCGTGATACGGCGTTGCGGGCAATACTTCGTCGGCTGGGTAATCCTTCAACCGGCTATGTTACGCAGGGAAGCCAGGAGGGACACCCGGCGGATCACGCGGCGACGTGGCCCTCGATCGCATGGACAAGCGCGTCGGGGTCGAGCGGCTTGGTGACGAAGCCGCTGGCGCCATGGGCGAGCACGGCGTGGCGGGTCGTTTCCTGACTGTCCGCCGAAAGCACCATGATCGGAACCGGCGGCACGGCGGTTTCCTCCTCATGCCGGCGGATGGCGGCGATGGCGTCCAGCCCGTCCATGACAGGCATGTGCAGGTCCATCAGCACCACGTCGAAGCGGTGCTTGCGGCCGGCGCCAGTGACGGCCTCGACGGCGGCCTTGCCGTTGCCGACCACTTTCACTCGATGCCCGGCCTTTAGCAGCGTGGCGCGGGCAAGCATGGCGTTGATGTCGTTATCCTCGGCGATCAGCACGGACAGGCCCTGCTGGCGGCTGCTAATGACGCGGACGGATGGTGCGCTGCGCTTGTCCGGCTGTGGCTGGGTGAGGGCGGGTACGCTGCTGGTCAAAAGCACGCGCAGCAATGTCTCGCCACGCACCGGCCTTGCCAGGAAGGTGGCGTAGCCGCTGGCGCGGAACTCGCCCAGCATGCCGCGGTCGGTCGGCGCGATCAGCGTGATCGCCTCGCAGTCGGCAAAGCCGCTCTGGCGAAGGCGCTTGAGCAACCTGCCGTCGCTCTCCTCCATGGCCGCATCAACCAGAAGCACGTCGCAGCCTTCTGGGAAGGACATTGCCTGGGCGGCGGTCGCAGCCAGATCGACCATGCCGCCATTGGCACGGATGGTGCGGGCGATGGCGTCGGCCTCAACGGCGTTCTTCGACAGTATCACCGCGCGCCGCCCTGACAGCGCATTCTGGCGGGTCTGCGGCGGCTCGGTGGCCGATATTGCAGGGATTTCGAAGACGAACTCGGAGCCTTGGCCGAGCCGGCTCGATACCGAAATCGTGCCGCCCATGGCGATCACCAGGCGCTTGGAGATGGCAAGACCGAGCCCGGCGCCGCCATGCGCGCGGGTCGACGTGCCATCAGCCTGTTCGAATTCCTCGAAGATGCGCTCCATATCGTCCTCGTGCAGGCCGGGACCGGTGTCGGCGACGGTGAAGCATATGCGGTCGGTGGTTTCGGTGCGGGCACGAGCGATGCTCACCAATACGCCGCCGCTGTCGGTGAACTTGATCGCGTTGCCGATCAGGTTGAGCAGCACCTGCCTGACTCTTCCCGGATCGGCTGATATCATCTGCGGCACGTCGGGTTCGACATGGCAGCCGAGGCCGATATTCTTAGCGAAGGCGCGCGCGGCCAAGAGTTCGACTATGTTGTCGGCGATCTCGCGCACCGACATTGGCTGCGGTTCGGGATCGAAGCGGCCGGCCTCGATCTTGGAATAGTCGAGCAGATCCTCGATCAGCGCCAGCAGCGCGCTGGCCGAGGTCGAGACGGCGCCGACATAGGTCCGTTGTTCGGGGGAGAGATTGGTGTCCGCCAGCAGCCTGGCCATGCCCATGATGCCGTTCATCGGCGTGCGGATCTCGTGGCTGACGGTGGCGAGGAAGCGCGATTTGGCCTGGCTTGCATATTCGGCTCGCTCACGGGCGGTGATCAGCGACGATTCGGCGTGCTTGCGGGCGGTGATGTCGCGGGCGATGGCGCGATGCGAGGCGCCGCCGTTCTCCTTGTCGCGCACGGACAGTTCGACCCATGAGAACCAGCGCGGGCCGCTCGACGTGCTAATGGCGACGTCGGTGGAGCTCAGGCATTCGTGGTCGGAAAAAGCGGCATCGGGAACGATGCCGACGTCGATGCCGAGTTCGGCCAGAGTCCTGCCGGCAAGGTCGCGCTGGTCGGCTCCGACAAGATCGGCGAAAACCTTGTTGGCATAAACGATATGGCCGTCACGGTCGCGGTGGACGACGAGATCGCCAAGCGCGTCGATCAGCCCGCGAAAGCGTTCCTCGCTCTCCTGCATCTCCCACATGCGGTCGGCCAGGGTTTCGACCTCGGCGCGGCTGCGAGCTGCGGTCTCGCCAAGGATGGCAACCGTGCGACGCTCCGTGCGCCTGGCACGCAGATGCACGGCAAGTCCGGCCATGCCAGTCGCCAATAGGCCGACGGTGATGAAGATCGGCGCGCCGGTCAGGTGCGACAGGCCTGCCAGCACGACGATGGCGACGAGCGTCAGGAACGGCAGGCCTTCGCGATTGGCGGCGGGCAGTTCGGGCGCCAGTGGCGGCGCTGCGATATGCTGGCGCCTTGTCGCCTCCGGGCCGATCTCGTCGACGCTTTCGTCGCTCTCTGTTTCTCTGATGCCGGATTCCGTGACCATGCGGAAACCCTTGCCAGACAGAGATTATGGAAAATTGCGACCGATCGTTCGAATTTTATCGGTCGCGCGGTTTTTTGCCTTTCTTTCGTGCAAAACGGCAGACGCTAGAACTCACATATCCACCACTACGCGGCCACGGATCTTGCCCTCGACGATGTCGTGCGCGGCCTCGATAATGCCGTCAAAGCCGATGGTCGTGGACAGGCTGGCCAGCTTCTGGAGATCGAGATCCGTGCCGATGCGGCGCCACGCCTCCATGCGGACCTGCTTCGGCGCCATCACCGAATCGATGCCGAGCAGACAAACGCCGCGCAGGATGAACGGGGCGACGCTCGCCGGCAGATCCATGCCGCCTGCCAGGCCGCAGGCGGCGACGGCGCCGCCATAGGAGGTCATCGAAAGGACGTTGGCCAGCGTGTGGCTGCCGACAGCATCGACGCCGCCCGCCCAGCGTTCCTTGGCGAGCGGCTTTGCCGGCTGGGCAAGCTCGTCGCGCGAAATCACTTCCGCAGCACCCAGGTCGATCAGGTAGGGGTTTTCAGCGCTGCGGCCGGTCGAGGCGATGACATGATAGCCGAGGCTGGACAGGATCGAGACCGCGACCGAGCCGACGCCGCCGGCCGCACCCGTCACTACCACCGGGCCGCGATCGGGCACGATGCCGTGCCGTTCCAGCGCGATGACGCAAAGCATGGCGGTGTAGCCGGCGGTGCCGATCGCCATGGCATCATGCGCGCTCATGCCCTGAGGCAGCGGCACCAGCCAGTCGCCGTTGACACGGGCGCGCCCGGCATAGGCGCCAAAATGCGTTTCGCCGACGCCCCAGCCGTTCAATATGACCTTGTCCCCCTTGCGCCAGTCGGCATGGGAAGACGAGATGACGGTGCCGGCGAAATCAATGCCCGGCACCAGCGGCCAGCGGCGGATCACCGGCGCCTTGCCTGATATGGCGAGGCCGTCCTTGTAGTTCACTGTCGTCGCCTCGACGGCGACGGTGACATCGCCTTCCATCAGGTCGGCTTCGGTGAGGTCGGTGACCGCAACCGACTGCTTCTTCTCGGCATCGCGCGAAACGAGGATGGCTTTGAAGGTTTCGGGCATGTCTTCTCCTCGGGCTTCTCGAATGGCCACTGTATGGCGGCAGGAGGCCAGGTCAATCGCTTGAGGGCTTGGCCTCGCGCCGCCAACCGATGAGTTCGTCGAAGACGACCACCACCGCGCCGACCGCGATGAAGGCATCGGCAAGGTTGAAGATGGCAAAGGACCATACCGGGGTGTGGAACAGAATGTAGTCGATCACGTGACCATAAGTAACGCGGTCGAACAGATTGCCGAGCGCGCCGCCGACGATCAGCGCAAAGCCGATGCGGGTAAGCACGTGGCTGGGCGGAGTGCGGACCGCGAGATAGAGCACGAAAGCAACGACGAAAGCGGCGATAACCACCAGGCCGGTGTCGCCGAAGGACGAAAACATCGAGAAGGCAATGCCGGTGTTGTAGGTGCGATACAGTGCCAGGAACGGCACAAGATCGACCTTTTCCTGAAAGGCGAGGCCGGTCTCGACCAGATATTTCACCCACTGGTCGAGCGCTATCGCGACGACGACCAGCAGGGCGTAGGGGAACCATGATTTTGCCGTTGGGGATTTCACCATTTGGGATGTCACGGTCTGGCGTCCTCCGGGGCAAGTTTCAGCGCGCCGCGCCGGATCTCGAACAGCATAATGCCGGTGGCCACCGCGAGATTGAGCGAATCGGCCCGGCCGGCCTGTGGGATGCGCAGCAACCTGTCGCAGCTTTCGGCCAGGCTGTCGGGCAGGCCCTGCTGTTCGTTGCCCATAATCAGCAGCACCGGGCCTTTGGAAAAGTCGACCGAGCGGTAATCGACCGCACCCTTCAGATGCGTGCCGGCAACGAGGCCAGGAAAGCTTTTTCGCCACGCGAGGAAGGCGTCCGGCGTCGCCTTGGCGACCGGCACGGCGAAGATCGAGCCCATCGTGGCGCGCACGGTCTCGACGGAAAAAGGATCGGTGGTCTCGCCGACCAGGATGACGCCCTTGGCGCCAACGGCATCGACGGTACGGATGACGGTGCCGAGATTGCCGGGGTCGCGCACGCGGTCGAGCGCCACCCAGACATCGCCGTCTCGAGCGCGGATGTCCTTCAGCGGCAGGAACTTCTGCGAAAAGACGCCGACCACCATTTGCGGGTTATCACGGCGGGTGATGGCGACGAGCACTTTTTCCGAAACTTCGAGCACGGTGCCGCCGGCGGCAACCGTGCGCGCCGCGACCTTTTCGACCGCTGCATTGCCGCGTCCGGCCTTGGCGAAGACCAGTGTCCGGATCGACCAGCCGAGGTCGAGCGCATCGATGACCAGCTTCAGCCCCTCGGCCATGAAGGCGTTCTGCTGATCGCGGAATTTCTTCAAGGAGAGCGCCTTGATGTCCTTAATCAACGGATTGGCGAGGCTGGTGACTTCCTTCACTTGCCCTGGCGCGCCGGCGTGCCGCTCGCTCATTCAGGCCACCCAGCGCGAGAACAGCGACGTGGACAGTGCCCGGCCGGCGGATTTCTCGCGGATGATCAGTTCGCCGGATTCGACCGTCCCGCCCATGCCTGCGAAAGTGTCGCGCATCAAGGCATGGATGGCGAAGAAGGAGGCGCGGATCGAATAGGCGGTCAGCACGACAGCAAGCGGCTTCGGCGTCAGGATCGAGCGGCAGAGGTCGGTCAGATCAGGCAGGTCCTCGAACAATTGCCAGACCTCGCCCTTGGGGCCACGGCCATAGGCGGGCGGATCGAACAGGATGATGTCGTAGCGGCTGCCGCGGCGCTCCTCGCGCTCGGCGAATTTCATGGCGTCGTCAATGATCCAGCGGATCGGCTTTTGCGACAGGCCCGCCATCTCCTGGTTCTCTCTGGCCCAGCCGATCGCCTTCTTGGACGCATCGACATGGGTGACCTCGGCGCCGGCGCGCGCCGCCACCAGCGAGGCAAGGCCGGTATAGCCGAACAGATTCAGCACCTTGACCGGTCGCTTCGCCGCCGCGATCAGCCCGGCCACGTGGTCCCAGTGCGACGCCTGCTCGGGGAAGACGCCGACATGCCGAAACGAGGTGAAGCGGCCGAGATAATCGATGCCGTCATGCTTCATCGGCCAGGTCTCGCCAAGCGGTGTCCTCGGGAAGCGCCAGCGGCCGATGCCTTCCTCGTCGGTGTCGCCGGTGAAAATGGCGTCGGCGCGGTCCCAGTCTTTGGCCGGCAACGCTTTTTGCCAGATCGCCTGGCCCTCGGGCCGGACGATGCGATAGGGGCCGTACTGCTCGAGCTTTTGACCGGCGCCGCTGTCGAGCAGCGCATAGTCGGTGTTGGGCGCCACTTCGAGAATCAGCGGCAGGTGTTCGGCGGGCAGGGCGCCGTCGCGGCGCGAAAGTACGCGCGGCACGGCTTTCGGGTCGGTGCGGTTGCCCGATGCTGTGCCGGTCCCGCGCGGCGCCTGTTCCGTCTCGCCCTTTGCGAGCTGATGCGAGCGGCTGTCGCGGCGTTTGTCGCGAAAAGGTTTCAAGAAGAGCATCTCCGGGGCGACTTGGCCCGCTTCTGCCACAGCACATTCGCTGGTGCAACAAACGCGGTCTCTGGGTATTTCCGAAACGGTCAGCCGCGCCTGATCCAAAGCAGGGCGACAACCAGCGATACGAAACCGACGACCTTGAAGCCGGCGACGATCATATGGCCGGTTTCCCAGCGCAGTCGGATCGCTTCGAAATTTTCCGGAATCGGTCCAGGCACCCAGGTGGCCAGAATATCGTTCGCCGGCTTGACGAGAGCAAACCACATCGCAAGAGACACCGCATAGAGCACGGCAGTGGCCAACGCGTACCAGAACGCCGGACGGTCATTGCGCAGCATCCATGCGAGAAGTCCCGGGCAGCCGATCGCGGCCACGTCGAGTGGCGCGCCAATGACGGCAAACAGCTGGAACTGGGCGTTGAAGACAGTCGTCTCGCGCCAGAGCGAAGGCGACCACTTCGTCAGCCGAGGAGCTGATTCCAGGACATGGGCGAAAGACGGTCCAAGGCTGAGCGCCGCGACGACGGCGGCCAAGATGGACCAGAACAACAGGAACCCGCGTATCTCCATAACGCCCGAACAACGGCGTGACGCCGGAGACGTTCCCAGCGGAAGGGAGTAGGGCAGTAGGGGAATAGGGGGTAAGTGAATAGGGAAAATATGACTTGCAGGAAGCCGCACGATTGGTAGAGCTCCCCTACTCCCCTACTCCCCTACTCCCCCACTCCTGAGCGCCTTGTACACCGCAATGCCGGCGGCAAGGTCTTCGAGGGCTGCGCCGACCGATTTGAACAGCGTGATCTCACCGGGGCTTTGCCGGCCCTTCTTCTGGCCGCGCGCCAATTCATGCAGGTCGGCGACGATGGCTTGCGCCTTCAGCACGCCCGAGGCCAGCGGCTGGACGATATCGCCCGCCTCCTTGGTGGCGCCTGCCCGGGTATCGACATAGATGCGGGCACGCGCAATCGCATCGTCGTCGCTTTCGCGCATGGCCGGCGTGAAAGCGCCGACCAGATCGACATGGGTTCCCGGCTTCAACAGCGCGCCCTTGATCAGCGGCGTGGTCGTGATCGTCGCCGACGAAACGATGTCGGCCTGGCCGAGTTCGGCGTCAAGATCGCTCGCGGCGGTGGCCGCAAAGCCCCCGGCGCGCAATTCCGCCGCAATCTTTTCGGCATTGGCCGGCGTGCGGTTCCAGATGCGTATGGCGGTGATCGGCCGCACCGCTGAATGCGCTCTGGCGAGGAACGGCGACAACGCGCCGGCGCCGACCACCAACAGCCGCGAAGCGTCCTCGCGGGCCAGATAGGAGGCGGCCAGCGCCGAGGCGCAGGCCGTGCGCCACTGCGTCAACCGCTGGCCATCGATCATGGCTTCAGGCTCGCCGGTCGCGCCGTCGAGCAGGAGGTAAAGCCCCATCACAGCGGGTTTGCCTACGGCGTTGTTGTCGGGCGACACTGTGACGATCTTGACGCCGATATGGCCGCCTGCCGACGTGCCGGTCGTATTGAAGTCGGTCCAGGCCGGCATCAGGAGCAGCGTCGAGGCCGCGCCGTCGGGGCGTTCGACCGTATGGTGATGCCTGACCGGCTGTACCGCGCCATCGCGAAAGGCCGCGCGCAGCGTCTCGACCAGGCCAGGAAAGGTCAGTGCTTGATCGACCTCGGCCGCCGAAATGGTCAGCATGGGAAACTCCGTGGAGAAATACGCCTAACGCATAACCGAAAATGGTACAGCGACCTTTGTGCGTCCCAAAGGACGTGCGGCGCTGTGTTGGCTCAGCTGGTCGGCTTCGGTAAGGCCGGGCCTTGTGGCGCAGCCGGCGCACGGCTGACCGCCTGGCGCAGGTTCTCGGCCTCGACGCCGCGCTGGCGCGCCAGCCTGCGGTAGCGGCCCTGCTTGATCCAGGTCGCCAGGCTGCCGACGACCATGCCAATGGCGAGAGCCAGGAACAGGAAAATGAAAAGCGGCAGCGTCACCGTCAGCGCCGGATTGCCGGGGTTGAACGGATCCAGGGTGAAGGCAACCGGATCGCGGTTGGCGACCGCCAGCGCGATCAGGATGACGGCCAGCGGCACGAAGATCACGATCAGCATGAAACGATTGAACATAGAATTTCCTGTCGAAGGCGGCTACCGCGGGCTTGGCCATACCAAAAAGGCCGCCATGCTGCACGAGCTCGCGCGGCGGCTATTTGCCGCCGTTCAGCCTTTCACGCAATTCCTTGCCGGTCTTGAAGAACGGCACCCATTTCTCCTCGACCTCGACGGATTCGCCGGTGCGCGGGTTGCGGCCGGTCCGGGCGGGGCGGTTTTTCACCGAGAAAGCACCGAAACCGCGCAGTTCGACCCGGTTGCCTTCGGCAAGCGCGTCGGTGATCTCGTCGAAAATCGCGCCGACGATGTTTTCGACGTCGCGCAGAAAAAGGTGCGGGTTGCGTGTGGCGATGATCTGCACAAGTTCGGATTTGATCATGAGAAGGCTCCCCGTGAAAACACTGCGGTCAAAATTATGAGGATGATTTTATTTGCTTTTTTCACTCGTCTCAAGGGTGCCAGACGGAAACGAGACCGTCAAGAAACAAGCGGTCGGCACCAAGTTCGTGAATGATCTCGCCGCCATAGTCGGGCAGGCCGAGCGCACTGCCGATGGTTCGCGCCATCGCTTTCGAGAACAGGAAGCCGCCGCTTTCTGCGTCCTTCCACTCCACCACCTTGAGCTTGGCGTCGACGCCCTTTGTCGCGAGCCAGTCGATCGCTTCGGTCTCGCCGCCGACCGCGTCGATCAATTTGTTGGCAACAGCCTGCCGGCCGGTGAAGATCGACCCGTCGGCCAGGGCCAGCGCCTCCGGCTTGGTCATATTGCGGCGTTCGGCGACGATGCCGACGAACCAGTCGTAGCTGTCCAGGATGAGCTTGCGGACCATGGTGCGCTCGTCGTCATTGGTCGGCTTGAAAGGCGATGGCGAGGCTTTCAACGGCGAGGATTTCACTTCCTCGAGCTTGATGCCGAGCTTGTCCATAAGGCCGCTGACGTCCGGATACTGGATCAGCACGCCTATCGAGCCGACGATCGACGATTTGCGCGCGACGATGTGATCGGCCGCGGTGGCGATCATGTAGCCCGCCGATGCGGCCAGCGTGCCGACCTCGGCCACCACCGGCTTCTCGGCGGCCAGCTTGCGCACTGCCTCGTAGATCGATTCGCCCCCGACGGTGGTGCCGCCTGGTGAATCGATCGACAGGATCACAGCTTTCACCCTCGAGGATTGACGGATGGTATCCAGTTGTTTGATCAGGTCTTCGTCTTCGGTAATGGTGCCCTCGATCTTGACCTTGGCGATATGGTCGACCGCCGTGCCAGTGAAGTCGTCACCGTAAATCCAGCTCGAAAAGGCAATCAGCCCGACTGCTGCGACAACAAGCGCTGCAACGCGCCAGAATGTCAGCTTGCGGCGCAAGCGGCGGCGGTCGATCAGGTCGTCGGCTCTCAGTGCCATGGTCAGCCTCATAGTCGGTGGAAGCAGATGCTTTTAAAGCAACCATCCGCGCCCGGCTACCGATTCCTGACGAGCTTGCGCCAAAGACAGGGTTTCGACGTTCGCGCGCCGGGGTTTTCAAGAGACATCAAGACCAATCCACAGGCCCCTAACGCTGTGCGCTTGTATCTGGTATGAGATGCAAGTCGTGCCGGTTTCATTTTCGTTTGTGCAACAGCAACCGTCACACTTTTGCGGTTTTCCTCCGCTTGTGCTTGCTTGAGGGCGCCGGCATCCCACCTATAGGGGTGCTTGGCGGCAGGGGTTTAAAAGAAAGCAGTTATGTTAGCGCGACCGATCGAACCGACCAACACCGAGACGGAGTTGGCTCCCCCGGACGTAGGCCCGGCGCGGGTCGACGCCTTCGGCATTGCCCGGCGCCATTCGCGCCGCGTGCGGATCTTGAAGCTGGCGGTGCCGCTGGCCGCTGCCGCAATCGCGATCGCCTTCCCGGTCTATTCCTATCTCGCGGCGCCTGGCTCAATCCAGGTCCAGGCCGACGGTAGCGCCTTCGCCAATGGCAAGCTGGTGATGGCCAACCCCAAGCTCAACGGGTTCACCAAGCAGAAACTGCCCTATTCTATGACGGCTTTGCGCGCCATACAGGACGTGACCAAGCAAGGCATCATCAATTTGGAGGGCATCGACGCCAAGCTGCCGATATCGACCGACAATGTGGCGGCCATCAATGCCTCGCACGGCACCTATAATCGTGACGGCAACACGATGAGCCTGACCAGCGATGTCACCATAACCACCACCGATGGCTTGGCGGCAAAGTTCAAATCGGTCTTTCTCGATATGGGCAAAGGCACTATGAAGACGAACGACCCGGTCGACGTCAGCCGCGGCGGGTCGCGGATCACCGCAGATTCGATGTCGATCCAGGACAACGGCAAGATCGTGGTTTTCGAGAACAGAGTGCGTGTCAACATCGATCCCGCCAGCTTGAAGGCGGCAGAGGCAATGAGCGGAGAATCCAATGCGGTTCAGTAGTTCGACACGGCTCGTGGCCGCAGCTTCGGCGTCGCCGGCCCGTGGGCTGGCTTTGGGGCTGGCTTTGGGGCTGGGCTTAGGGATGGCGCCAGCTCTGGCGCAGTCCAAGGCCACCAGCCAACTGTCGGGCCTCAAACTGTCCGGCGACAAGCCCATCCAGATCGAAAGCGATAAGCTCGAGGTCCGCCAGGCGGATAGCGTCGCAGTGTTCACAGGCAATGTAAGCGTCGTCCAGGGTCCGACCTTGCTTAAGGCCGGCAAGATGACGGTCTATTACGTCAAGGACCCCGACGCTGACGCCAAGGATGCGCAGGCCGCAGGTGCCGCGATGACCGGCTCGGCCAACATCGACCGCCTGGAGGTCGCCAACAAGGTCTATATCAAATCGGACGACCAGGTCGCCACCGGCGACAGCGGCACCTTCGACATGAAGACGGAAGTGCTGGTGCTTTCAGGCAGCAAGGTCGTGCTTTCGCAAGGTGACAATGTACTGGTCGGCTGTAAGCTCACCGTGCAGATGAAGAGCGGCCTGGCCCAGGTCGACGCCTGCGGGGGCCGCGTGATGATGTCGATCACGCCGCCGGCGAAGTCGGGAGCGGCGAACCCCTGATGGTCGACGTAGTATCGCTGATGGCGCGTGTTTCAGGACGCGCCGCCAGCAAACTTGCGGCACCGGCCACGGTCAGCGTCGACCAGGTAAAGTTCAAAGGAACCTTGATCGCCAAGGGCCTGACCAAGAGCTACAAGGGCCGCAAAGTCGTCAGCGGCGTGACGATCGGCGTGCGCGCCGGTGAGGCGGTCGGACTGCTCGGTCCCAACGGCGCCGGCAAGACGACCTGCTTCTACATGGTCACCGGCCTTGTGCCGGTCGACGAAGGCACAATCGAAATCGACGGCTTCGATGTCACCTCGATGCCGATGTACCGCCGCGCCCGCCTTGGCATCGGCTACCTTCCGCAGGAAGCGTCGATCTTTCGCGGCTTGAGCGTCGAGCAAAACATCCGTGCCGTGCTCGAAGTCGTCGAAAAGAACCGCAAAAAGCGCGAACACAGTCTCGATGAACTCCTCGATGAGTTTCACATCAGTCATCTGCGCAAAGCCCCGTCGCTGTCGCTTTCCGGCGGCGAGCGGCGGCGCCTTGAAATCGCGCGCGCACTGGCGACCCGCCCCGCATACATGCTGCTCGACGAACCTTTCGCCGGCATCGATCCGATCGCCGTCGCCGATATCCAGCAACTCGTGCGCCATCTGACGGCGCGGGGCATCGGCGTGCTCATCACCGATCACAATGTCCGCGAGACGCTCGGCCTGATCGACCGCGCCTACATCATCCATGCCGGCCAGGTGCTGACCCATGGCCGGGCCGACGAAGTGGTCGCAAATCCGGATGTGCGGCGGCTTTATCTCGGTGAGGGATTTACACTCTAAACGGGAAAATCCTCTCCAAGCGCGATTTTTAGCGCGAGATGGGCTTTCTTTTCCGATTTCTCGTCCGAATAACGCATCGACAGGCGAGTTTTGATCGCCGTCGCCTTGACAAGCAAAAGCCGGGCCAGTTTCTATGCCCAACTCCTTCCGGCAGTCCGGATGCGTAGACAGGGCGTTTGAAACCGAACCATGGCGTTGGCGGCAAAACTACAGCTACGACAATCCCAGTCGCTGGTGATGACGCCGCAACTCATGCAGTCGATCCGGCTGCTGCAGTTCACCCACGTCGAACTGGAACGCTTCATCGACGACGAGATCGAGCGCAATCCTCTGCTCGATCGCGCCGAGCCGCAGGACGATGCCGTCAGCGACCAGGCGCAGAAGATCGATGCCGCGCCGGAAACGACCACCGACGGCGACTGGTTCGAGCAGGAAACGGCGTGGAGCTCCGAGGCGATCTCGGAAAAGCTCGACACTTCGCTGGAAAACCTGTTTCCCGACGACCCCGGCACCAGCGAGCGGCTCGGTCCCGACCTGACGGCCCAATGGAAATCGGCCTCCGGCAACAGTTCCGCGTCCTCGTCGGACGGCTTCGACGTCGGAGACATGGCGGCCGCCGCCATCACGTTACGCGAGCATGTCGGCGAACAGGTCGCGCTTGCCTTCGCCGACCCGGCAGCACGCCTGATCGCCGGCGAACTGGCCGATGGCCTCGACGAGGCCGGCTACATGCGCGCCGACATGGCTGAGATCGCCGCCCGTCTCGGCACCGACGGAGCGGCGGTGACGAATGCGCTCGCTGTCTGCCAGACATTCGAGCCCCCCGGCATCTTTGCCCGTGACCTCGCCGAATGCCTGTCGCTGCAGCTTGCCGTCCGCGACCGGCTCGATCCGGCGATGAAGGCTTTGATCGCCAATCTCGAACTCCTGGCGCGGCGCGATTTCCAGACACTGAAACGGATTTGTGGGGTCGACGAGGAGGATCTGCTAGACATGCTGGCCGAGATACGTGCGCTCGATCCGCGCCCGGGGATGGCGTTTTCGGGCGGCGCCAGCGACGCGATCATCGCTGATGTCGAAGTGCGGGCGGCTAATGACGGAAGCTGGGTGATCGAACTCAACCCCGAAACGCTGCCGCGCGTGCTGGTCGACCATATCTATTTCGCCCAGGTATCACCGCATGCGAAAAACCAAACGGAAAAGGATTTCTTGGCGGAATGCCTGCAAAACGCCAATTGGCTGACGCGCAGCCTCGACCAGCGGGCGAAGACCATCCTTAAGGTTGCCTCAGAAATCGTGCGCCAGCAGGACGCCTTCCTCGTCCATGGCGTGCGTCACCTGAAGCCGCTCAACCTGCGCACGGTGGCCGACGCGATCGGCATGCACGAATCGACCGTCAGCCGGGTCACCGCTAACAAGTACATGCTGACGCCGCGTGGTGTGTTCGAACTGCGCTATTTCTTCACCGCTTCGATCGCTTCGTCGGGTGGCGGCGACGCGCATTCATCTGAAGCAGTGCGCGACCGCATCAAGCAGTTGATCGACGAGGAGAAGCCTGCCGACGTGCTTTCCGACGACGCGATTGTAGATATGTTGCGGGAAAGTGGCGTCGATATCGCCAGGCGCACGGTCGCCAAGTATCGGGAGGGCATGAATATTCCTTCGTCGGTGCAGCGGCGGCGTGAGAAACGCGCTTTGGCCAGCGCCGGACGTTGATCTCCGACGGAATTTCCACAGCTTTCGCGCTTCATTGACAAGCCGCAATGAAGTGGCTAGAAGCCCGCCCGCATGGGACGGGCTACTGCCCGCATGCGGATGGTCCGTCACAACGTTGGCCACGGGACGGTCAAAGAAGGCGGCTTGTGATCAACCGGAAAGTTCGGATTTAAAATCGGCGCAAGTGACGCCGCAAAGCTTGTGCGCACAGACCACGGGTATAAACTCGGAGCAGTTTGAAGCCTGAGCAAGGAAGGTCAGTTTTCAGATGACACTGCGCATATCAGGAAAACACATGGATATCGGCGATGCGTTCCGCACGCGCATCAACGACCGTGTCGGAGAAGTGATCGGGAAATATTTCGATCGGGGCTTTTCAGGGCAAATTGTAGTCGTCAAATCGGGATCTCGCTACACGGCCGATTGCATGATCCGGCTGGATTCCGGCGCTTCGCTGCAGGCGACCGGTGAAGCCCAGGACCCGACGCTCGCTTTCGAGGCCGCGGCGGATCGCCTCGAAACCCGACTTCGGCGCTATAAGCGTCGGCTGAAGTCGCATAATTCAGGCAATGCCAATGGCGAACTCACCGACATCGCCTATACGGTGATGGCGCCGCTTGCCGACGACGACGAGGAAATACCGGAGAATTTCGCGCCAGCCATCGTCGCCGAATCAACCATGACGCTGCGGACCATGTCGGTGGCGTCAGCTGTGATCGAGCTCGACACCAAGGACAGCCCGGTTCTCGTCTTCCGCAATGCTGGAAACGAGCATCTCAATATCGTCTATCGCCGGCCGGACGGAAATATCGGCTGGATTGACCCGTCTACGACCAAAGTCGCGCAGGGATGACGGCCAAGGCCGCACCGGGATAAGGCACCAGCCGCACGCGAGAGTGAGGGCTGGCGACGGCAGGCGAACAAGGGATTTTCAAGTATGGATCTGAGCGATCTTATCAACGTTCCGGCGATCTTGCCGGCGTTGAAGGCGAACTCCAAGAAGCAACTGCTGCAAATGCTGTCCGAAAGGGGAGCTGCGATTTCCGGCATTCCGGAACGGGAGGTGTTCGACACCATCCTGCAGCGTGAGCGGCTGGGCTCGACCGGTGTCGGCAACGGCATTGCCATTCCGCATGGCAAGCTGGCCGGGGTGAAGCGGATCGCCGGGGTTTTCGCCCGACTGGAGACGCCGGTCGATTTCGAGGCGCTGGACGACCAGCCGGTCGATCTGGTGTTCCTGCTTTTGGCGCCCGAAGGCGCCGGCGCCGACCACCTCAAGGCGCTGTCGCGCATCGCGCGGGTGCTGCGCGACGCTGACACGGTGGCCAAGATCAGGGGCACCCGCGACGCCGCAGCGATCCACGCGCTTTTGTCGGACACGCAGGCCTCGCACGCGGCCTGAGTTTTTGATTCGATCCGTTGAAGGGCCGCCGCGAGCGGCCCTGTCCGTTTTCCAACCAGATCGCTGTGCCGTATTGTCAGTGGATGGCGAGGGGGATCAGGTCGTTTTCCAAGGCGCCAGCCAGCGCCCGATCGCGAGCGTCCGAAAGCAGGATCGGCTGGCCGTTGGCGGCAAACAGGGCCCACAGTTCCAGGCCGGGCGCGATTTCGCCGAGGCCCGGGAAACGGCCGCGCAGATCGTCGCTCGACACCTTCCTGAGATAGGCGACCGAGCCTTCGCCGAGATGGGCGAATTCGCCGCTGGTCATAAGATTTTCGTCAGTTCTGGTCATTTAAGCCTCCTTGGCGCGAGGACGCCGCTCAAGGCCGCCTCGCATGAGAGCCATTAGAGCGCCGTGTGTCCAAAGAACGCTCTAACACTTCAATTTGCTGCATCGTACTTTTGGAAAAATCGATCCCGATTTTCCGGCCGATGCAGTGGTAAAGATCAGTCTTTCACCGATATGTTTATTTTCCGTACCAGCCGCTCGGACTCGGGCCGATCGAGATCGATTGACAAAAGGCCGTTCTTCAGCTCCGCCGCGATCACCCGCATGCCGTCGGCCAGCACGAAACAGCGCTGGAACTGGCGCGCAGCAATGCCGCGATGAAGAAATTCGCGCTCGGTGTCGTCGTTCTGACGGCCGCGCACGACCAACTGGTTCTCCTCCGTGGTCACATCGAGATCGTTTTCGGCGAAACCGGCGACAGCGAGCGTGATGCGCAGCCTTTCGGCCTTGCCGTCGACGCCGCTGAGGCGCTCGATGTTATAGGGAGGATAGCTGTCACCCGACTTCGCCAAACGCTCCAAGGTCTTTTCCATGGCATCGAAACCCAGGAGAAGCGGGCTGGAAAAAGGCGTCATTCGGCTCATGTTACACTGTCCTCTCAAGAGCGACATAAAGCGGAAAAACCCAGATGGCATTTTTCCCGATGGTCTTGATATGGTCCGCCCCGCGGTCAAGTTCAAGCCGTCAAAAGCCCCGCCCAAAAAGACTCCCCAAACAAGGAATTGAAATGCCCCAATCCCGCAAGATCATCATCGACACGGATCCCGGCCAGGATGACGCCGTCGCCATATTGCTGGCGCTCGGCAGCGCCGAGCTGGAGATCGTCGGCATGACCGCCGTCGCCGGCAACGTGCCGCTGAGGCTCACCGAAAAGAACGCACGCAAGATCTGCGAACTGGCCGGCAGGCCCGACATCAAGGTCTATGCCGGCGCCATCCGACCGCTGGCGCGCGAACTGGTCACCGCCGAGGAGGTGCATGGCGAGACCGGTCTCAACGGACCGCAATTGCCCGAGCCGACAATGAAGTTGCAGGACCAGTATGCGGTCGATTTCATCGTCGAGACACTGATGAGGGAAGAGAGCGGCACGATCACGCTCTGCGCGCTCGGACCGCTCACCAACGTTGCGCTGGCGCTGATCCGCGAGCCGAAGATCGCGCCGCGCATCAAGGAGATCGTGCTGATGGGCGGCGGCTTCTTTGAAGGCGGCAACGTCACCCCAACCGCCGAATTCAACATCTATGTCGACCCGCATGCCGCCGATGTCGTGTTCAAATCCGGCATCCCGATCGTCATGATGCCGCTCGACGTCACCCACAAGGCGCTGACCACGGCCAAGCGCACCCAGGCCTTCCGCAAGCTCGGCACCAGGGTCGGCACAGCTACGACGGAGATGCTGGAATTCTTCGAGCGCTTCGACGAGGAGAAATACGGCACCGACGGCGGACCGCTGCACGACCCTTGCGTCATCGCCTATCTGTTGAAGCCGGAGTTGTTCAGCGGCCGCAACTGCAACGTCACCGTGGAAATCGCCTCGGAGCTCACGATGGGCATGACCGTGATCGACTGGTGGGGCGTGACCAAGCGGCCGACCAACGCCATGGTGATGCGCGACATCGACCATGATGCGTTTTTCGCGCTGCTGCTGGAAAGACTGGGACGGCTTTAGAGCCGCTCACGGGCGCCGCTCATTCGTTGAGCAATCGGTATGTGTCGGTACCGTTTAGGTGATGCTGCTGTTGGATCGAAACTTCCGATCCGATCATATGTGGTGAGACCACTTCGCCTTGCACGAACACCAGTATCCCGCTGTCGCGCAGACGGACTTGGTACACGTAACGGATTCCCCGGCCGACAATGGCTTTGGGACTAAGAGGCGTCGTCGTGACGTTTTCGACGACGCCCATAACTTTTTGCAAGCCACAATCGGGCTGATATGCCGCGTCACAATCGATATGGCTATCACCAAAATGATGGCGCAAAACAACGAGACGCCGACAATGGTGTCGCGGTACTCTTGTTGAGTAGAAGAAAACGATTTCTAAGGGAAAGCCTTGTTTGGCCCATTCACGCCGCCGTTCAATTTGCGAACCGGTAAGAGATGGAGCCGTTGTCACGCGTAACGCGCTCAAGTCTGACGTTTGAGCCGATCAAGCGTGGGTGATCGTCGCAAATGAGGAACGACGAACCATTCTCAAGGAACAGTAAATACATGATATTCTGACCCTTGCCCTGTCCGCTTTTGATCATTGCGTCGATCGCATCAACCGACCGGATCGGGCTCGCGTCGTTCGCCCATTTGTTCAGAGCCGACGGAACCATCACCGCGAACAAAGTGATGAGCAGGATCACGCCAAACGCGTTCATTTTCAAATCCGCATAAGTCCACGGCATAGACATGAATCCCTCAGCGCAGATTCATGTGGTGGCACGAAGGCTGACTTTCAATCAGCCCTTTTTGTTCCGGCGATGTTACTGTTGGTGACGCCGGGCTCGCGGCCGTTACTTCGCCTTTGAAAACGCCAGCCACAAGCCGCCGCCGACCAGAAAGCTGCCGCTGATTCTGGACATGAGCTTGATGCGGCCGGCCGAGAGCAGGCGTCCGGCGCGGCCGGCGGCGAGCGCGAAGGTCGAATCCGACACGGCGGCGAAGATCAGAGCGGTGAGACCCATGACGCCGATCTGCATCGCGTAGTTGCCATCAGGGGCGATGAACTGCGGAAAAAACGCGCCGAAAAACACCAGCGTCTTAGGATTGCTGATCGCCACCAGCAGGCCTTGCAGGAAGAAGCCGCCGCGCGGTGTCTTCGCCGATCCGTCGGCGTTCAACTTGCCCTTGGAGCGAAACATCTGCACACCCATCCAGATCAGATAGGCAGCGCCGATCAGCCTGACCCATTCGAACCAATGGCCCATGCCCGCGATCAGCGAAGTCAATCCGATGCCGACAATGGCAATCATGATGGCCAGCCCGGCCTGCGTGCCGGCGACATTGGCGAGGCCGGCGCGGGAGCCATGGCGGATGCTGTTGGCGATGATCAGCGTGACCGTCGGTCCAGGCACCAGGACAATGACGATACAGGCAACGACATAGGTAGCGTAGAGTTCCAGCGACATGGTTTTCCTCGACAATATGCGGCTTGCGACGCGGCCGACCGTGATCAATGCATGACAGCAACGCCGGTGCAAGCCGGCCGCATATGTCGCTGGCAACCTTGACCTGGATTTAGACGCCGGCCTGCCACGGCAACGTCGTCTCGTAGGCTGCCGCTGCTCTCAACACGGCCATGTCGCCGCGCGGCTGCCCGATCAGTTGCATGCCCATTGGCCTGCCTCTGGCATCGAAGCCCGCCGGTACGTTCACCGCCGGGCAGCCGCCCAGCGTAGCGAGCGCGGAAACCTGCATCCAGCGGTGATAGCTGTCCATGGTCCGGCCCGCCACTTCCCTTGGCCAGTGGGTGACGACATTGAAGGGAAAGACCTGGGCGGTTGGCAGCGCAATCAGGTCGAAGCGGGCGAAGAGCGACAGGAGGGTTTTGTGCCAAGACGAGCGCCTCACCGTGGCAGCGTAGATCTGCGGCGCCGTGAGCTGTAGCGCATGTTCCACCTCCCACACGGCCTCCAGCTTCAGAAGACTGCGTTTCAAGGGATCGTCGTAATGCGCCTTGAGCGCGCAACCGCTGCTCGCCTGGCGCAGCGTTACAAAGGCCTGCCACAGCGCTTCGAAGTCGAAATCCGGCACCAGCGCTTCGGTCTGAAAGGATATTTCGGCGAATCGGCTGAGAGCGGCCTCGCAAAGACCAAGGATGCCGGGTTCGACCGGCAGATGACCACCGAGATCGCCGAACCAAGCGATGCGGCCGCCGGCCGTTGGCGTTTGCAGTCCCCGTAGGAAGCAGTCCTGCTTGTGATGTGAGAGCGGCGCGCGAGGGTCGTAGCCGGCCTGCTCGTCGAGCAGCAGCGCCATGTCGCGCACGCTGCGGCCCATCGGCCCTTCGACGCCCATCTGCGCGTGAAAGACGTCAAGCTCGGGGCCGGCCGGGACAAGTCCCTGCGACGGACGGAAGCCATAGACATTGTTGTAGGCGGCCGGGTTGCGCAGCGAGCCGCCAAAGTCGCTGCCGTCGGCGACAGGCACCATGTCGAGCGCCAGCGCGACCGCCGCGCCGCCGCTCGAACCGCCGGCGGTCAAGGCCGGGTCGAAAGCATTGAGCGTCGGGCCGAACACGGTGTTGTAGGTGTTGGAGCCAAGGCCGAATTCGGGAACATTGGTCTTGCCGATGATGATGGCGCCAGCCTTGCGGATGCGCTCGACGAAGAAATCGTCTTCCTGCGGCACGAAATCGGCGAAGATCGGCGAGCCGAAGCTGGTCCTGAGGCCCCTGGTTTGCGCGAGATCCTTGATGGCGATCGGCAGGCCGAACAGCGGTCCGGCATGCCCTGCATGCGCCAGATGCGCGTCGGCCTTGTCGGCCTCGCGCAAGGTGTCGGCACGGTCGCGCAGCGAGACGATGGCATTGACCAGCGGGTTCACGGCTTCGATCCGGTCGAGGAATGCCGTCACCACCTCGCGCACGGACAGCTGACGACGCCTGATCGCGTCGGCAAGATCCACGGCGGACAGGCGGCAGATATCGCCGGCAGGCGGCACGGCGTGTTTCGTGGCCGGGCGCATGGCTCTCACCTAGCTGGCGGATTTTTGCAGCGCCGCGTCGACGTCCTTCGCCAGCGGGATCGCCGGTTGGGCGCCGGGCTTCAGGCAAGCGAGCGAACCAGCAGCAGCAGCACGGGCGAGCGCCTGATCGAGCGGCAGGCCGGATGACAGCCCGGCGGCGAAATAGCCGCAAAACGTGTCGCCGGCGCCGACCGTATCGACAGGGGTGATCTTCAGCGCCGGAACCATCAGAAGATCGGCCGGCGTGGCAGCCAGAACGCCGTCACCGCCGAGCGTGACGACGATTGTACGGCCGGTCTTCCCGGCGTAATCGCGCATCCGCGCCGGGCGATCGCGGCCGCTCAGCGAAAGCGCCTCGCCATAGAGGTCGAATTCGGTCTCGTTGGCGACGACATAGTCGGCCTTGCCGAGGAAGGCGGCCGCCTCGCCACGGAATGGTGCCGTGTTGAGCACGGTGACCGCGCCTGCAGTCCGGGCCGCGTCCAGTGCTGCATCGACAGTCTGCAGCGGTATCTCCTGCTGCAAGAGCACGACATCGCCCTTCTTCATGAAAGCCTTGGAAAGGTCCCCTGTCACGACCGAATCATTGGCGCCCGGTACCACAGCAATCACGTTCTCGCCGTCGTCGGCGACCATGATCAATGCGGTGCCGGTCGAGGCGAAGGTTTCACCGACACCGGATAGATCGATCTTGCCGTCCCGCAACAGCGCCAGCGCTTCAGTGGCGAAGTTGTCCTTGCCGACCGCGCCGACCATGTGCACCTTGGCGCCGGCGCGCGCGGCGGCCAGCGCCTGGTTGGCGCCCTTGCCGCCGGGTGCGGTGGTAAAGCCGGAGCCCCGAACCGTCTCGCCCGGTGCGGGCAAGCGGTCGACATTGGCGATAAGATCGAGGTTGATCGAGCCGATAACGATGATCAAGTGGTGCCTCCCTGCTGACGCATCGTGGTTTCCGAAAATCGGAATCGGTTTTCGGAAAGCACGAGGCGTAGAATTAAAGTGTTAGAGCGTACTTTGTGCGTCCGAATGGACGCACGTCGCTCTAATTGCACGGGAAGCTACTCCGTAAGGCCGCTGCTTGCCAGACCGCGCCGAGACCAACCCGCGCTGCCGGCCCGAATCGATGGACGTGTCATCAAGATCCGACCTGTCCCGCTTCCCAGCCAAGGATGGCTCGCTTGCGGGTCAGGCCCCAGTGGTAGCCAGTGAGCGCGCCGGACTTGCCGAGAGCCCGGTGACACGGCACTACGAAGGACATCGGATTGGCGCCGACCGCGGCACCCACCGCCCGGCTGGCGCTCGGTGCGCCGATGCGGGCGGCTATCGAGGAATAGGTGCAGGCCTTGCCCATCGGGATGCGCAGCAGGGCTTCCCAGACGCGGACCTGGAAGTCGGTGCCGATCATGACGACGCGCAGCGGTTGGTCGGCGCGCCACAGCGCCGGATCGAAGATGCGCGCAGCATAGGGCGCCGTCGCGGCCATGTCCTCGACATAGTTTGCGTTCGGCCAGCGGCTGGACATGTCGGCGAAAGCCGCACGCTCGCCGCCGGCATCGCTGAAGGCGAGGCCGGCAAGGCCGCGATCGGTGACCATGATCAGGGCGATGCCGAAGGGCGAAATATGATAGCCGTAGCGGATCGTCAGCCCGGCGCCGCGCGTCTTATAGTCACCCGGCGACATCGCCTCGTGGGTGACGAAAAGGTCGTGCAACCGGCCGGGGCCTGACATGCCGACTTCGAAAGAAGCCTCGAGCAGCGGCATGCCGGAATCGAGCAGTCTGCGCGCGTGGTCGAGCGTGACCGCCTGGAGGAATGCCTTGGGCGACAGGCCGGCCCAGCGGGTGAAGAGCTTCTGCAGGCCGGTCGGCGTCTCGCCGACCTCCTCGGCCAGTATTTCGAGCGACGGCTGGTCACGGTAGTCAAGGCTGATCTTCTCGATCGCGCGCCGAACAACTTCGTAGTCACTGCCTTCAGGTGTGATGTCTTTCTTCAGAATAGCTGTCTGTGCGTTCATGGGACTATCTCCTTGGGCGTGAATATCGCCCTTCGCGGCTCCGATCACCACCCGAAACTTGCCTTCTCGTCATGTGCATCCAGACAGATTTGGCTCGAGCTGAAGAGGCATGCATGGCTGGCAAGAAAGTGCATCGCATCGAGGAAAAGCGATGCTGCTCCTGTTCATCCGGCTTTGGAGCTACATCCCGCCGCTGGGTAAATCGGCAGGATGTTGCGATATCGATTCTGAAATAACTTCCCCTGCGCTTCGCGCTTGTTGCTCGACAACAAACTTAATGCGAGTTTGTCGGAAAGACGGATCCTATGGAATGAAGCAAGATGCACGGGCAGCAGCGGCTTTTTTTCTGGCCCCTCCAATTGCGGTGGCAATCGAGATTCTTCGAGAATTGTGCATCGTCGTTTTTTACCACGGATTGAATGAAAGTCTTGTATACACGAGCCAATTTTGGGCGGTATTGAAGACCGCAACCATTTTTGCATGGTCTTTCGCAATACTGTTTGGGATCCCGCTCTACATTCTTCTGAGATGGCTCAGAATTTCTCGCCGTGGGTAACGATAGGGTTCGCTGCCGCAATCGGAGCATTGTTCAATATTTTTCCGGAATTCTTGCCCAAAAATGAGACGACCAACTTTTGGATAACAGGCTGCCAAATCATAGCGAATGGCACGCGCACTTTATGTGGTTATTGGGAGCTGGCATCGGACGTGCTGTCTACCGCGACGCTGGGCGCGATGGCCGGTCTGATTTTTTGGCTTATCTACGCTGGCGGCTGGAAACGGCCAGTCACCTGAATCTAGCGTGCTTTCGCGGTCGCCAGTGCCCTTGAAAAAGCAGTGGCAAAGCTCTCGCGGTCGTCGGGATTGAGGAAACCGCCGATCGGCACATTCTGGCCTTGTGCTTCCACCGCCATCCTGGTGATGCCGATCTCGGCGTGGCGGGCGACCGAAAAACGCGCCCAGAACGGATTGAAGCGATGCGCTTCCGATTTGCCTGATGGCGCGGTCTTGCGGATATTGAGACTGGTGCGCGAGACCGACACTTCGTCGCGGGCGCGGGCGGCACGATAATTGGCGCGAAAGGCGATGTAGACGGCAATCAGGTCGAGACCCAAGAAGCCGAATACCGGCCAGGCGCCGCGCGACAGGAAAAACGCTCCGGTCACCAACGAGCCGAACAGCAGGGCGCCCATCAGGATGGCAAAGCCGGTTTTGCCCAGCGACCGATGCGGTATCAGCAACGCCTGGAAGAATGGCTCGTCGGCCTGAAATGAGGCGTTTGTGTCGCTCATGCCGGGATATTATAGGAAGAGGATGACGAGCCCCAAGTCCAAAAATTCCTCCACGCCCGAAAATGAACTGCCCCCCGGCCGACGCGACGGCTCGAACGCCAAACCGCGTGCCCGGCCGGTGCGGTCCCATTCGCTGTACAGCCCGGCCGAGGTGCACGAGATTTTCCGACGCTTTTCCGTTCAGCGGCCCGAGCCGAAGGGCGAGCTCGAACATGTCAACGCCTTCACGCTGCTGGTGGCGGTGGTGCTTTCGGCACAGGCGACCGATGTCGGCGTCAACAAAGCAACGCGGGCGCTGTTCAAGGTCGCCGACACGCCGCAAAAGATGCTGGCGCTCGGCGAGGCTAAGCTCGGCGAGTATATCCGCACCGTCGGGCTTTGGCGCAACAAGGCTAAGAACGTCATTGCGCTGTCGGAAGCGCTGATCCGCGACCATGGCGGCGAGGTGCCTGACGACCGCGACCGGCTGGTCAAGCTGCCGGGCGTCGGGCGCAAGAGCGCCAATGTCGTGCTCAACATGGCCTTTGGCCAGCATACGATGGCGGTCGACACGCACATCTTCCGCATTGGAAACCGGCTCGGGCTGGCGCCCGGCAAGACGCCGGAGCAGGTCGAACAGGGGCTGTTGAGGATCATCCCGGACGAATATATGCGGCACGCGCATCACTGGCTGATCCTGCATGGGCGCTATGTCTGCAAGGCGCGCAAACCGGATTGTCCGGTCTGTGTCATCGCCGACATCTGCAAGGCCGAGGAGAAGACGAATGATGTTCCGGCGCCGCTGGTCGAAATTGCGCCACTCGAACCGGTAGGCGAAATTCAGTAGCCGTAGCCGCGCGCCATCGCCGCGGCGAAGACCGGGATCAGCAGGAAGATCAAGGCTTCGGCGCGGACATAAGTTCGAACGGATACAAGTTGCGCCGCCGGCACCTGGAAACCGGGACTGGCCGAGGCCTGCCTGTTCCAGGAAACAAAGCGGATCGTCGGGATGATCGACAACAGGCCGACGATGACGAAGGCCGCCATCTTTGCCCAGAACACCCAGTTGTAGACGTAGAATTCCCAGCCCTTCAGGCCGTAGATGACGCGGCCGATGCCGACGACGATAATCAGCATTGCGATGATGCCATAATGGCGATCGATGCCGACAAGCCGCCGGAGCGTCGCGGCGGGCAGATCGCCACGGATCAAGACAAATTCGGCGCCGATGATGCCTGCCAGTGAAAACACCAGCAGATGATGAAAGATGGCAAGCAGAAGATCGGTGGTATCCATGCCCTTTTTCCCTCCGTCGGACGGCACAGCGGACGCGCTGAATCAGTTGCCGGTGAAAACTAGCACCGCCGGACAGGATTCACATGGCTGGGAGATGATCTGCACAGGCTTTGGCTCTTGTCTGGTGCAGGCGATTGGATCTCTGTCGCATATCGCTGTCCCCAAATCACCGAGCACTGGGCGACATGCACTAAGCACAGGCAAACGCAACCGAGGCATGACATATGATCAACCCACAGACGCTCGTCGCTCCCGTCATCGAAACGCCGCGCACCGTGCTGCGGTCACACCAGCTCGATGATTTCGATGCCTACGTCGCCATGTGGGCCGATCCGGCCGTCACCCGCTTCATCGGCGGCAAGCCGCGCACGCGAGAGGAAAGCTGGATGCGCTTCCTGCGTCATGCCGGCCTGTGGTCGCTGCTGGGCTACGGCTTTTGGGCGATCGAGGACAAGGCATCCGGCCGCTTCATCGGCGAGGCCGGCTTTCACGATCTGAAGCGCGACATGGTGCCTTCGATCGAAGGCGTTCCGGAAGCCGGCTGGGCACTGGCCCCGAGCGCACATGGCAAAGGGTTCGCTAGCGAAGTCGTCGCACGGGTTCTCGCCTGGGGCGACGAGGCATTCGGGCGCGCAAGGACGGTCTGCATCATCGATCCGGAAAACACCGCTTCATTGAACGTCGCGGCAAAATGCGGCTACAGGGAAGTGCTGCGGACCTCCTATCACGACGATGCGACGATCCTGCTGGAACGGCAGGCTTGAGGGTGCTGCCTGTCGTCCTGTGGTTCTGATCAGGCCGAATCGAGGCTTTCTACGCCTTCCGCTTCAGCATCGGACCTTCCGCTTCGGCGCCGGCTTTGCGGGCCGCCTGTTCTAGCATCGAGGCGTCTTCGCCAAAAGCGCGGGTGGCACGCGCGGCTGCCTCAATCAGCGGATGTTTCATGCGCTGGAGAAAGGCCGCGTCGACGCGCGTGCTCGGGCCGGACAGCGTCAATGCCCCGAGCAAGGTGTGCCCCGGTCCGAACACCGGTGCCGAGACGCCCGCCGTCTCGGGGTCGCGGTCGCCGACCGACAAACAATGATAGGTCTTGCGGATCGTCTCGTAAGGCTCGCCCTGCTGACCGGAAAACGCCGCAAGCACGCGGCCGCCTGAACCGGCCAGCAACGGCAGCACGTCGCCTTCCCGTATGGTGTAGCGGATGGGATGCTTGGACTCGACGCGGTAGAGACAGGTGCGCACGTCGCCCGAACGGACATAGAAAGCGACGCTTTCCCAGCTTCGCTCGGCCAGATCGCGCATGATCGGCAGCAGGATGTCGATCGCCACAACCGAACGCTGGTATAGGGCGCCCAGTCGGAAGGTGGCAGGGCCGACGCGGTAGCGGCCGTCGTCGAGACGCTCCAGCAGCTGCCCGCGCAGCAACGAGTTCGCCAGCCTCAGGATCGTACTCTTGTACAGGCCGGTCCGCGCCGCGATTTCGGCAAGGCTGAGCGACCGGTCGGCGGTAGCGAAAGCATCGAGGATGGCGATCGCACGGTCGAGCGCGGCAACGCCGTTGGTCGACGCAGGCCTGGATTGTGTTACGGTCATCTGCTTGACCACGTCGTTCCGTTCCCAGTTGGACAGAAGGGCCGATCGGAACAACTATGCCGCGTGCAGATAGTTCTGTCCAGTAGAATGCCGTTCCTGTTGACAGAACGAAGCAAAGACTGCATGAATTTTTGTCGAGCGGGTCTGAATTCAGGCTACGTTGCTGGCAGGCACCGGAGGAGGTGTCCGTGATTGGAGGAATCCCATGCTGAACAGACGCAGATTTTTAATGAGCACCGCCGCCGCTGGCGCCGCCGGCTTCGCGGCGTTGCATCTCTCGCCCGCTTTTGCGCAGGATGCACCGCAGATCCAGATCTTCGTGCCGGCAGCGCCCGGCGGCGGCTGGGACCAGACGGCGCGCACGATGGACCAGGTGCTGCGCAGCGAAAAGCTGATCTCCGGTTCGCAGATCACCAATGTCGGCGGCGCCGGCGGCACAGTCGGCCTGCCGCAATTCATCAGCCAGTGGAACGGCAAGGGCAATTCGCTGATGGTTGCCGGCATGGTCATGGTTGGCGCCATTATCGCCAACAAATCGGCCAATAATCTCACCGAAGTGACGCCGATCGCCCGCCTCACCGGCGAATTCGAGGCGCTTGTGGTGCCGGCGGCCTCGCCGTTCAAGACCGCAGCGGATTTCGTCGCCGCCCTCAAGGCCGATCCGACCAAGGTTCCGGTGGCTGGCGGTTCGGCGGGCGGCTCGGACCATATATTGTTCGGCCTTATCGCGAAGACGGCCGGTGTTCCGGCAGCCAACCTCTCCTACGTGCCGTTCGCCGGTGGCGGCGAGGCACTGTCGGCGCTTCTCGGCAACCAGGTCGCGGCCGGCATCTCCGGCTATGGCGAGTTCTCCGAACAGGTCAAGGCAGGCGCGCTTCGGCTGCTCGCCATTTCCGCGGACAAGCGCCAGGAAGGCATCGACGCACCGACGCTGAAGGAAGCTGGCATCGATGTCGAATTGTTCAACTGGCGCGGCGTTTTCGCACCGCCGGGCGTTTCCGACGCCGACAAGGCGGCGATGGTAACGCTGGTCGAGACCATGGCCAAAAGCGATGCCTGGGCCACCGAATGCAAAAACCGCAACTGGACGCAAATCCTGCTCACCGGCGACGACTATGCGAAATTCCTCGCCGAGGACACGGCCCGGATCGCAGCCATCCTCAAGGACCTCGGCCTTGCCTGATTTCCTCGGAGAGGGGCGGTCTGCACTGCCCCTTTCCGAAGTTCGCCAGCCGCATGGACATGCGATCCAGCGCGAGTGAAACTGCGGTAAGGTCGGCTGTGGGAGACCGGCCTATCCAGGGAGGACGATCATGAGCACCAGCGACCAGCAGGCGGCGCGGCCGCGCCTTGCCGTGCCCGAACTGCTGATCGGCATCGGGCTTCTCGCTTGCGCCGGCGCAGTTGCATGGCAGACGCTGTCGATTCCGGTGTCGCCGCTCTACTCGAAGGTCGGCCCGACCGTCTTCCCCTACATCACCATGGTCGGCATGACGGTCCTTTCCCTCCTGCTGATCGTCGCCGCCCTGCGGGGCGGCTGGCAGCCGGAAGAAGAAAAGGAAACGCCGACCGACTGGAAGGCGATGGGCATCGTCGCCGTCGGACTGGTCGCGAACCTTGTGCTGATCCAGCCGCTTGGCTTCACCGCAGCCTCGGTGATCATGTTCGTTCTCATCTGCCACGGGTTCGGCAGCAGACATCCGCTGCGTGACGCGCTGCTTGGCCTGATCCTGGCGCTTGCCGCCTATTTCGGCTTCGCCAGGGCACTCGGCGTCAACATCGGCGCCGGCTTCATCGAGAACCAGCTGAACACGGGTCTCGATTCGATCATCCGTATGTTGAGAGGCTGAAGCCATGGAAACGCTCAGCCATCTCGCGCACGGATTTTCGGTCGCTTTTACGCCGGTCAATCTCATGTGGTGCCTGCTCGGCACGACACTGGGGACAGCGATCGGCGTGCTGCCCGGCCTCGGACCGGCGCTGACCATCGCGCTGCTTTTGCCGATCACCTATCAGGTGGCGCCGGAAGCGTCCTTCATCCTGTTTGCCGGTATCTATTACGGCGCCATGTATGGCGGTTCGACGACATCGATCCTGCTCAACACGCCGGGCGAAAGTGCGACCATCGTCACTGCGCTGGAAGGCAACCGGATGGCCCGTTCCGGCCGCGGCGGCGCGGCACTTGCCACCTCGGCGATCGGCTCCTTCGTCGCCGGCACACTCGGCACGCTGGGCGTCGCTTTCCTGGCTCCGGTGGTGGTCAAATTCGCGCTGTCTTTCGGCCCGGCCGAATATTTTTCGCTGATGGTGCTGGCCTTCATCACGGTTTCGGCGGTGCTCGGCTCGTCGTCGGTGCGTGGTCTGACCAGCCTGTTCGTCGGCTTCGTCATCGGCATGATCGGCGTCGACCTGCAGACCGGCCAGCCGCGCTTCACCTTCGGCATGAGCCAATTGCTCGACGGCGTCGACGTGATCGTTGTCGCCGTCGGCCTCTTTGCGGTCGGCGAGACGTTCTACATGGCCTCGCGCCGCTATGCCGGCAAGGACGAGATCGTGCCGCTGAAGGGCTCGCTCTACATGACGGCGGCCGAATGGGCACGCTCGTGGAAGGCTTGGCTGCGTGGCGCCCTGCTCGGCTTCCCGATCGGCGCCCTGCCGGCCGGCGGCGCCGAAATCCCGACCTTCCTGTCCTATGCGATCGAGAAGAAGCTCTCCAAACACAAGGAGGAGTTCGGCACGGTCGGCGCCATTGAAGGCGTTGCCGGACCGGAAGCCGCCAACAACGCATCGGCTGCCGGCGTGCTGGTGCCGATGTTGACGCTCGGCCTGCCGACCTCGGCGACGGCCGCGATCATGCTGTCGGCCTTCCAGAGCTATGGCATCAATCCCGGGCCGATGCTGTTCATGACGCAGGCCAATCTGGTCTGGGGGCTGATCGCCAGCCTGTTTATCGCCAATATCATCCTCGTCATTCTCAACCTGCCGCTGATCGGCCTGTGGGTGCGGCTGCTGAAAATCCCGGCGCCGCAGCTCTATGCCGGCATCCTGGTGTTCGCCACGGTCGGCACCTACGGTATTTCGCAGTCGCCGACCGACCTCGTCATCCTCTATCTGCTCGGCGGGGCCGGATTCCTGATGCGGCGCTTCGATTTCCCGACGGCGCCGGTCATCATCGGCATGATCCTCTGGCCCCTCGCCGAAACGCAGTTCCGCCGTGCGATGACCATCTCGAACGGCGACTGGTCGGTGTTCTACAAGCATCCGCTGTCGCTGACGCTGCTGACGCTGGCGTTCATAGGGCTGATCGGACCGCATATCTACGCTTTCATCGAACGCCGGCGCACGCGAGGACCCGAGCATGTGCCGGGCGATGCCTGATCTGTTTGTGACATCATGACCGATCTGCTGTCCGGTATCCGCGTCCTCGACCTGACCAATGTTCTGGCAGGTCCTTACTGCGCCTATCAGCTGGCGCTGCTCGGGGCCGATGTGATCAAGGTCGAGGCGCCGCAGGGCGGCGATCTGGCGCGCCAGCTCGGCGGCTCGCCGGAGCTCAACAGTGCCGGAATGGGCGCTTCGTTCCTGGCGCAGAACGCCGGCAAACGATCGGTGGTGCTCGATCTCAAGAAAGAGGCCGATCGCGAACGCTTTCTCGATCTGGTCGCCTCCACTGATGCGCTTGTCGAGAATTTCCGGCCCGGCGTGATGGACCGGCTGGGGCTTGGCTATAAGAGGCTGAAAGAGGTCCGCCCCAGCCTTGTCTATTGCGCGATTTCGGGCTTCGGCCAGACCGGGCCGATGCGCGACAACCCTGCCTACGACCAGATCATCCAGGGCCTTTCCGGCATCATGAGCATCACCGGCACACCGGAGACTGCGCCATTGCGTGTCGGTTATCCCGTCGCCGACACGCTGGGCGGGCTGGTCGGGGCGTTCGCCATCGCCGCCGCGCTGGTCAAGCAGAAGACGACAGGCGAGGGCGCCTTCCTCGACGTGTCGATGCTCGAATGCACGCTATCCGCGCTGGGCTGGCCGGTCTCCAACTATCTGACGGCTGACGTCGTGCCGCAGCCGATGGGCAATGAGAACATGACGGCTGCACCTTCCGGCACGTTTCGCACCGGCGACGGTCTGCTCAACATCGCCGCCAATAAGCAGGAGCAGTTCGTTACGCTCTGCCGGCTGATCGGGCTGCCGGAGCTGGCGTCAGACCCGCGCTTTGCCGAGCGCGAGGCGCGCAAGCGCAACCGCATCGCCTTGAAGGCACTGATCGAGGATGCCCTGGCGAGCGGCTCGGCCGCGGCCTGGGAAGAGACGCTCAATCGCGCAGGCGTGCCGGCGGGCAGGGTGCTGACGATCCCGCAGGTGCTGGCCGAGCAGCAAGTGATCGAGCGCGACATGACCACCCGTTTCGATGGCATGCCGAACATGGAGCGGCCGCTGACCGTCGTGCGCGGCGGATTCATGGTCGATGGTGCGGCACCCTTGCCGACCAAGCCGCCGCCGGCGTTGGGCGAGCATATGGACGAGGTGTTTGCCAGCCTGCCGCCGCGCGTCAAGAAAAGGGCGCAGGCATGAGCGACGTGAGAACATGAGCGACGTTGGAAAAAAAACCGGCCGCGAGCGCGGCGAGGAATGGTGGCAGACCGATATCATCGAAATGCGCCCTGGCGTGATCCGGCTGCGCGGCTATGAGATCCAGGACCTGATCGGCCGCGTCAGCTTTCCGGCGATGATCTGGCTGATGCTGCGCGGCGAACTGCCAGGTGAGGAGCAGGCGGCGCTGCTCGGCATCGCGCTGGGGGCGGCCGTCGACCACGGGCCGCAGGCACCGTCGATCGCCATTGCCCGCATGGCGGCTACCTGCGGCGTCGGCATCAACAGTGCCATGGCCTCAGCCATCAATGTGCTTGGCGACGTGCATGGTGGCGCCGGTGAACAGGCGCTTGCCTTCTACGGCGACATCGCCGCGGCACTGGACGCAGGCGTGACGCTTGCCGATGCCGTCGCGTCGCGCCTCGATCGTTTCTTCGCCGAGGAAAAATCCTATGTGCCGGGGCTCGGCCATCGCTTCCACCCGGTCGATCCGCGGGCGCCGCGCCTCATCGAGCTGACCCGCGATTTTGCCGCGCGCGGCGTCGTCAGCGGACGTTTCGCCGACATCGCCGAGGCTGTTGAGGCCGAGGTCGCGCGGCGCAAGGGCAAGAAGATCCCGCTCAACATCGACGGCGCCACCGCTGTCATCTATGGCGAGCTCGGCTTTCCGCCGCCGCTGACACGCGGCCTGTTCGTGCTCTCGCGCTCGGTCGGCATATTGGCGCATGCGTGGGAACAGTCGCAACAGAGCGACCGAAACAAGGGGCCACTGCCACGCGAATGGTTGTGGGCCTACACCGGCACGCCGGTGCAGCCTTTGCCTCAGGGTGATGACGATGCCAAATGAGACCTTTGCTCAAGTTCGCCAGCGGGCGCTGGTTGGGGAACTTTCAAGTTCTTCAGCAGCGTTGAAAGGTCGGGCTCGTCGATAAGCACGGCTGCGTCTGCCGGCGTCAGCCACGCTCGCTGCCGCCTTTTGGCTTCCTGCCAGTTGGCCAGTTCCTCCGTCACCGCCAGCAGGTAGACGGTGACGTCGACGCGGACGAAGCGGTTGGTCAGCCGCTTCCAGTAGGAATAGGTGCCGGCCGGCTGCTTCAGCGTCTTGCCGAGGACGCCGGCTTCCTCCTGCGCTTCGATGGTGGCTGCCTTGCGCCCACTCTTGCCCTTCATCGGCCAGCCCTTGGGCACAATAAAGCGCCTTGTCGATATCGAGGTGACCAGCATCACCTCGACGTTGCCATGCTCGCCCAGCCGAAAAGGAATCGCCGCGACCTGACGGATCCGCCCGCCCTTCCTCGCCTTGCGTACGGCCTTCTTGGTGGCTGCCATTCCCGACGATCCAATCAGGGCAGTGCCCAAGCAAAAAGGCACATTGCGAAATCAAAACCGCCTTGATGCTACTTCAAGCACATCTGCGTTCAAGTATATAAGTCGGCTAATAAATGAAAAGCGCCGGCTATCTCAGCGGCAGGTGCTGATGAAGCGGCTGCCCGACCGCCGCAACTGGCAAGTAGGCTGCATCTGCTGCACATCAGGCCGTTGCGGCGCGACCTGGCGATCCTGGGCACGGAACTGCTGTTGCTGCTGCTGATACTGCTGCCGCCGCAGCCTGTTCTCGAGCATCTGCAATTCGCCCTGCAGGACCAGCGCGTTGCGGTTGGCGGGAGTGACGTTCTGCGCGGAGACAGCGGCGCCCGACAACATCGCTGTTGCCAGCATTGCCGACATGAAGATCGTCGATAGGCGAAGCGGCGACATCTGTTCATTCCCGCACGAAATGGAACCCTCTAATCAATATAGGGCGTTTGTCTGGTGACGCCATAATTAAAGCCTCGCCGAGGCGGAATTGCCGGGGCTGAAGGCCCGTCGACCCTCATGTGCTGGCCAGGGGCATCATCTCGAGGTTGACGACAAGGGGGCATTCTGCAATTCAGCACGTGTCAGGCCGGTTGCCTGGTGTCTTTGGCATCCGATACGAAAATCACGCCGCTGCTCGAGGCCGCCGCCATTTTGAAAGGCCAACCGATCAGCTTTCCCATCTCATGACCGGCTTTAGCGGCGCGCTCTCCCGAACCGCGGAACTCTCGGCCGATTGAGCGTTGTCCACTAGGATTACATTCAGTCCACTTCGCGCAGACGATATCCGACGCCGGTTTCGGTCGTGATGTAACGCGGCTGGTCGGGCGTTTTCTCGATCTTTTGCCTGAGCTGCCGCACATAGACCCTGAGATACTGCACGTCGGTCGAATCGCCCCAGACCTGCTTCAAAAGAAACTGGTGGGTGAGAACCTTGCCCGCGTGCTGCACGAGGATGCGCAGGATGTCGTATTCCTTCGGCGAGAGCTTTATCTCCCTGCCCTCGATCGTGACAATGCGCTTCACCAGATCGACAGTGAGGTCGCCAGTGTGGAAGACCGGCTTTTCGCCTTGCTGCTGGAACTTGTGGCGGAGCGCTACGCGGATGCGGGCGACAAGCTCGTTCATGCCGAACGGCTTAGTGACATAGTCGTCGGCGCCGAGTTCAAGTGCCGAGACGATGCCGGCCTCGTCGGTGCGGCTGGAAAGGATGACCACGGGAACATGCAGGCCGTCGTCCCGCCATTTGCGCAGCAATTCGTGGCCGCTCATTCCGGGCAGGCCGAGATCGAGCAGGATCAGGTCCGGCTTTTCCGTCTCCATCAGTTCGATCGCCGTCTTGGCGTTTGGCGCCTCGCTGATCCCATAGCCCTGGCTGCCAAGGCCGACGCGGAGCAGCTTGCGGATAGGGGGTTCATCATCGACTACCAATATCCTGACGTCCAGGTTCGTCATGGCAATTCATCCATGTCGGGGTCGTCCACATGTTGGACTTCCGGCACCGGCATCCTGATGGTGAAAACCGCACCAGAGCGGTCGGTCCTGTTGGCCGCCGAAATCGTCCCGCCCATCGCCTCGATGAAGCCGCGGCAGATCGAGAGCCCAAGCCCAGTGCCGGCACGGACTTGGTCGCCCTTGCGCACCCGGTGGAACGTGTCGAAAATGCGCTCCAGATCCGCTGGCGGAATGCCCGGCCCCTCATCCATGATCTGCAGGATGACGGAACCATTGTCGGCCCAGCCCTGCAGGCGGATCGTCGAACCTGGCGGCGCATATTTAGCGGCATTGTCGAGGAGGTTGAACAGCGCTTGCTCAAACAGGACGGGGTCGAGCCTCAACATCGGCAGATCCGTGGGAATGTCCATTTCGGTCTTGTGTTCGCCGATGATTTTCCTGGCCCGATGCAAGGCGGTGCCGACAATGTCGCCGACATAGTGGAATGCGTAGTTCGGCTCCATCGCACCGGATTCGATCTTGGTCATGTCGAGCAAATTGGCGATGAAGCGGTTCAGCCGCTCCGATTCGTCGAGCACGGTCGACAGCAGGTCCGCCCGGTCCGCTTCGGGAAGCGCCGGCGCAAATTCCCGCAAGGTGCCGGCGGCGCCCATGATGGCGGCAAGCGGTGTTTTCAGGTCATGGGAAATCGAGGTCAGCAGCGCCGAGCGCAGGCGGTCCGCCTCGGCCTCGAGCTTGGCCCGGTCGACGTCGGCAACAAGCTGGATGCGCTCGATGGCCACTGCCGCTTGATCGGCGAGCGCGTCGAGCAGGCGCTTCTGTTCGGGAGTCAGCAACGGGCCCTGCTTGTCGTTGTCGAGGCCGACGACGCCGACGGCGGTGCGTCCCGTCCGCAACGGCAGATACAGGCGTCTTGCTCCGGGAAGCGTGTCGGCGCCGCGGCCTGCGGGGCGATCGTGCTCCCAGGCCCAACGGGCGGCCGCGATATCGGCCTCGGCCAGCGTGTCGTCGGGTGGGTAGCCGGCCTTGACGGTGATCGAGCCGTTTTCCGGCAGCAGCAGCACCACGCGCAGCTTCAGCATCGAGGCAATCTGGAAGGCAGTCGCCCAGAGCACGTCGTCAAGCGTGCCAGCGCCGGCGAGCTTCTTCGAGAAGAGATAGATATCTTCCGTGGCGCGTGCCCGCGAGCGGGCAGCGACCGCCTGTCGCTGCACGCGCACTGTCAGATTGCTGGCAATGACCGCAACAACCAGGAAGACAGCCAGCGCAACGATGCTCTCCGGATCCTGGATCGTCAGCGTGTAACGTGGTTCCAGGAAGAAAAAGTTGAAGGCAATGGCGCTGATGAGACAGGCATACAAAGCCGGCCAGAGACCGCCGGTCACCGCTGAAGTCAGAACCCCGATGAGAAAGATGATCGCCAGATTGCGGACGTCGAGAAACTGGTGGAGAAGGACGGCGAAGGCGAGCGAGCCAGCAACATAGGCCGTGGCCTTGAGATAGGGCCAGATCTCGAATTGCCACTGCTCGTCCGCGGCCTTGACGGTCCTCGACGTCGCCTCGGCGTTGCGCTCGTTTCCCGAAATGACATGGACGCTGATGTCGCCGGCATTGCGGATGAGATCATAAGTGAGCGAGCCTTCGATCAATTCCCGCCAGCGCGATCGGGTTGGCCTGCCGATCACGATATGGGTGAAGTTGTTCGCGGTCGCATGGCGAACGATGTCCTGCGCGACGTTCTGACCTGGAATGGTCGTTACCTCGGCGCCGAGCTGCTCGGCAAGGCGCAGCAGCGTCGCTAGCCGATCCTTGTCTTCCTCGGACATCCCGGCTGAACGAGGGGTATCGACATGAAGCGCCGTCCAGGGGGCGCGGAGCCGGTCGGCCAATCTCCGCGCATAGCGGACACGGGCCGCCCCGCCCGGACGCGCATCGACGCAGACGAGAACCCTTTCCCCCGCCGCCCAGGGCCCGGGTATGGCGTGGGCCTGCATGTGGATCAGCAACTGCTCGTCGACGCGCTGGGCGGTGCGGCGGAGCGCCAGTTCCCTGAGCGCCGTCAGATTGCCCGGCGAGAAATAGTTCTCGATGGCGCGCTGGGCGGTGCTGGGGATATAGACCTTGCCTTCTTCAAGCCGCTTGATCAGGTCGTCGGGAGTGAGATCGATGATCTCGATGTCGTCGGCTTGGTCGATGATGGAGTCTGGAACCGTCTCGCGCACCCTGACGCGCGTGATCTGCGCCACGACATCGTTCAGGCTTTCGACATGCTGGATGTTGAGCGTCGTGTAGACGTCGATGCCGTGCGTCAGGATTTCCTGAACGTCGAGATAGCGCTTGGGATGGCGGCTGCCCGGCGCGTTGGTATGGGCAAGCTCGTCGACGAGGACCAGCGCCGGACGCCGGGCAAGGATGGCATCAAGGTCCATTTCCTCGAGGATGCGCCCCTTGTAGTCGACTTGGCGACGGGGGATCACCTCATAGCCGTCGACCAGCACCTGGGTTTCCTTGCGGCCGTGCGTCTCGACGACGCCGATCACCACGTCCACCCCGTCGGCCAATCTTGCATGGCCCGACATCAGCATTTCATAGGTCTTGCCGACACCGGGTGCTGCGCCCAGGAATATCCGCAGACGACCGCGCGCCTCCCGCTCCGCATGATCAAGCAGCGCGTCGGGTGAGGGTCTGGTTTCGTTGCGGCTGTCGTCCGGCATCAGAATCGATCATGAATGGCGCCGGGGATGGTGTCGATCCCCGGCCCACCATTCATTGCTTCCCACCATTCATTGCCTGATGGCCTCGTTCAGCGCCAGGTTGAGCGCCAGCACATTGACCACCGGCTCTCCCATGAAGCCGAGCTTGCGCTTCTCGACATGGCTGTCGACAAGGGATTTAACCCTGGCTTCATCGACGTCCCTGGCCCTGGCCACCCTGGCGACCTGGAAATAGGCGGCTTCGGGGCTGATATGCGGATCGAGGCCGCTGCCTGAAGTCGTGACCAGATCCATCGGCACCGGCTGGTCCGGATTTTCCGCTTTCAGCCTGTCGGCATCGCCCTTGATGCGGTCGATCAGCTTGGGGTTGGTCGGCCCGAGATTCGAACCGCTCGAAGCGGCGGCGTTGTAGCCGTCGCCGGCAGCCGACGGGCGGCCATGGAAATAACTCTCGCTGGCAAAAGCCTGGCCGATCAGTTCGGAGCCGACGATCTTGCCGTCCTTCTCGATCAGGCTGCCATTGGCCTGGTTGGGAAACAGGGCTTGGGCAATGCCGGTCATGCCGAGCGGATAGATCAAGCCGGTGAGGATGGTGAAGAATACGATCATGGTGATCGCGGGTCTGATTTGCTTGAGCATGGACTTAATTCCTTATGCGAGGCCAAGCGCGGTGACGGCCATGTCGATCGCCTTGATGCCGACGAAGGGGACAATGATGCCGCCGAGGCCGTAGACAAGAAGGTTGCGGCTGAGCAGCGCGCCCGCGCCGATCGCGCGATATTTGACGCCTCTCAGCGACAGCGGGATCAGCGCGATGATGATCAGCGCGTTGAAGATGATGGCCGAGAGAATGGCGCTCTGCGGCGTTGCCAGATGCATGATGTTGAGCGCCTGCAGTGGACCTGATGTCTGTCCCGGCGCGATGTAGAAGACGGCGAATATTGCCGGGATGATGGCGAAATACTTGGCCACGTCGTTGGCGATGGAGAAGGTCGTCAGCGAGCCGCGTGTCATCAGCAGCGCCTTGCCGATTTCCACGATCTCGATCAGCTTGGTCGGATCGCTGTCGAGGTCGACCATATTGCCGGCTTCGCGCGCGGCGACCGTGCCGGTGTTCATGGCAACGCCGACATCGGCCTGCGCAAGGGCGGGCGCATCATTGGTGCCGTCGCCGCACATGGCGACGAGCTTGCCCTTGGCCTGTTCGTCGCGGATGAGCTTCAGCTTGTCCTCGGGCGTCGCCTGGGCAAGGAAATCGTCGACGCCTGCCTCTGCCGCGATCGCCGCCGCGGTCATCGGATTGTCGCCGGTGATCATCACGGTGCGGATCCCCATCTTGCGCAGTTCAGCGAAGCGTTCCCTGATGCCGCCTTTGACGATGTCCTTGAGATGGACGACGCCGAGCAAGCGTCCGTCGCGCTCGACCGCCAGCGGCGTGCCGCCGGATTTGGCGACGTCGTCGGCGATCGCCTGCAGATCGCGGACGGTGTCGCTGCTGGGGCGCGTACCATGCGTGGCGACGGTCGAACGATTGACGTGTGCGAGCACCGAATCGACCGCGCCCTTGCGCACCGAAGAGCCATCGATGTCGACGCCGCTCATGCGGGTTTGCGCGGTGAAGGGCACGAAAGCAGCATGCAATGTTGCCATGTCGCGGGCACGGATGGCGTATTTCTCCTTCGCCAGCACGACGATCGAGCGGCCTTCTGGCGTTTCATCGGCAAGCGAGGCCAACTGTGCAGCGTCGGCCAACTCCTGCTCGGTGACGCCCTTGACCGGGCGGAATGCCGTCGCCTGGCGATTGCCGAGCGTGATCGTGCCGGTCTTGTCGAGCAGCAGCGTGTCGACGTCGCCAGCCGCCTCGACGGCGCGGCCCGACATCGCCAGCACGTTGAACCGCACCAGGCGATCCATGCCGGCGATGCCGATGGCCGATAGCAGCGCTCCGATCGTCGTCGGGATCAAGGTGACGAACAGGGCGACCAGGACGGTCACCGAGATGTAGCCGCCCGAATAGAAGGCGAAACTCGGGATTGTCGCCGTCGCCAGCACGAAGATCAGCGTCATGCCGACGAGCAGGATGTTGAGCGCGATCTCGTTGGGCGTCTTCTGGCGCTCGGCGCCTTCGACCAGCGAGATCATGCGGTCGAGGAACGTATGGCCGGAGGCCGCGGTGATGCGCACGCGGATCCAGTCGGACAATACTTGCGTGCCGCCGGTCACCGCCGAACGGTCGCCGCCGGATTCACGGATCACCGGAGCCGATTCGCCGGTGATCGCCGCCTCGTTGACCGAAGCGACGCCTTCGATCACCTCGCCGTCCGACGGAATGATGTCGCCGGCCTCGACGAGCACCACATCGCCGACCTTCAGGCTGGTGCCGGGCACCAGCTTGAATTTGGTGCGGTCGTCGCCGCTCAACAGCTTGGCCTGGGTCTCGGTGCGCGCCTTGCGCAGTGAATCGGCCTGCGCCTTGCCTCGGCCTTCGGCGACCGCTTCGGCGAAGTTGGCGAAAAGCACGGTGAACCACAGCCAAATGATGATCTGCAGCGAGAAGCCGAGATCGCCGCCACCAGTGACAAGATCCTTGACGAACAGGACTGACGTGAGCGCTGAGACGACAGCGACGACGAACATCACCGGATTGCGCATCAAGGTGCGTGGGTTCAGTTTCCTGACGGCCCCGCCGATGGCGGGCAGCAGGATACTGGCATCCATGATAACAGCCGATTTGGACTGGCTCATTTAGTCGCTCCAGTGTCGATGTTGTTGGATGGCACCGATCGATCGGATGCCGAAAGAAGGTGCGGAAGCCCGGAGGCCAGCAACCAGATCACGAACATGATTGCCGCAATGCCGAAGAACGTGGACATGGTCGGAAAAGGCGGCGGGGTTGCCTCTCCCTCATGATGGGTGCGGAAACGCAGTCTGCGACGTATGGTTTCGAACCAGGACATGACATTGATCCAAGGTGGGGCGGTTTCAGAATGTCTGCCCGCGGATGCCAGCCAGGTGCTCGACGATCGGTCCGACCGCCAGCGCCGGGAAGAAGGTGAGGCCGCCAACGATCAGAATGACGCCGACCAGCAGCCCAACGAACAACGGCCCGTCGGTCGGGAAGGTGCCGGCGGAGGCGGGCACCGTCTTCTTGGCGACCAGCGAACCGGCGATCGCCAGAGCCGGGATGATGACCAGGAAGCGGCCCATCAACATGCCGATGCCGAGCGTGATGTTGTACCAGGGCGTGTTGCCGGTCAGGCCGCCAAAGGCCGAGCCGTTGTTGGCGGCGGCCGAGGTGTAGGCATAGAGAACCTCGGAGAAGCCATGCGGGCCGGCATTGGCCATCGAAGCGACGCCTGTCGGCAGCACCACCGCGATGGCGGTGAAGATCAGCATCGCCAGCGGCAGGCAGAGAATGGCGAGCATTGCCATCTTGATCTCCTTGGCCTCGATCTTCTTGCCGAGATATTCGGGCGTGCGTCCGACCATCAGTCCGGCGACGAAGACGGCGATCACGATGTACATCAGGATGCCGTAGAGACCGGCGCCGACTCCGCCGACAATGACCTCGCCGAGCTGCATGTTGATGATCGGGATCATGCCGCCAAGCGCGGTGAAGCTGTCATGCATGGCGTTGACGGCGCCGCAGGACGCGGCCGTGGTGATGACCGCAAACAGCGCCGACAAAGCGATGCCGAAGCGCGTTTCCTTGCCTTCCATGTTGCCGCCGTCGATGCCCAGCGCATGAACCAGCGGATTGCCTGATGCTTCCGCCCAGTAGCAGACGGCGACGCCAGCGACGAACAGGGCGCCCATCGCAGTCAAGATCGCCCAACCCTGGCGCTGGTTGCCGTTCATGCGGCCGAAGACGTTGGTCAGCGCCGCACCGATGGCGAAGATCGAAACCATCTGGATCAGGTTCGAGATCGCATCGGGATTTTCGAAAGGATGCGCGGCATTGGCGTTGAAGAAGCCGCCGCCATTGGTGCCGAGCATCTTGATGGCGATCTGCGAGGCTGCTGGCCCGACCGCGATCGTCTGCCGCGCGCCCTCCAATGTTGTGGCGTCGAGATAGGCGCTGAGCGTCTGCGGTATGCCGAGATAGACAAAGACCAGCGTCAGCACGATGCAGAGCGGCAACAGCAGGTAAAGGGTGCACCGGGTCATATCGACCCAGAAATTGCCTATCGATTTGCCCGAGGCCTTGGTGAAGCCGCGGATCAGCGCGATTGCGATGGCGATGCCGGTCGCCGCGGACAGGAAGTTTTGCACGGTAAAGCCGGCCATCTGCACGAGGTAGGACATCGTGCTTTCGCCGCCGTAGTTCTGCCAATTGGTGTTGGTCATGAAGCTGGCGGCGGTGTTGAAGGCGAGACCGGGTTCGACGGCGCTCATACCGGCTGGATTGTAAGGCAGGCTGCCTTGCAGCCGCTGCAGGAAGTAAAGCACCAGGAAACCGGCCAGGTTGAAGAACAGCAGGGCCGCCGCATAGGTGGTCCAGTGCTGCTCCTCACGCTCGCTGGTTCCCGAGATGCGATAAAGGCGCCGCTCGACAGGACCCAAAATAGGCGAGAGGACTGTGCGGTCGCCGCTGAAAACGCGATACATGTAGCCGCCGAGCGGCTTCACCAGCAAAACAACGATCCCGTAATAGACGAGGATCTGTATCCATCCGTTGAAAGTCATTGAAATAGCTTTCCGTGCCTTCGCCAGTTGCCGTTAGAAACGTTCTGGGCGAACGAGGGCGTATGTCAGGTAGGCGAGAAGGAACAAGGTCACAGCGCCACCAAGGATGTAATCGACAAACATGTTGTGATCCTTCAGCTAAACACTGTCGCAGGCTTTGATGAAGGCGAAGAACAGGGCGAAAAATAAAAACCCTATTCCGAGAACGATGATGTCCATCGGACTTGCTCCTTATTTTCATTTTGCATTGCATTGCCTTGCCTGCAGCCGGCAGGGTTGAAGTCATGTGAAAACAGTCGGTCGCGATGGTAATGGCGACCGAGACGTGTCCTTCCCGACGGAATATGGATCAAAACCCCATAAAGGTTCGAGCCGGGGCAAAGAGGAAAGAAATAAAAATCCTATAGGGGATTTTGCCGTCACGATCTCAGCGCACGGCGTTTAAAGACAAGTCGCGCGCCGGCGCGAAGCTGCCGAAAATCAACGATTGCGCGTATAGATCACGGCGTAGTCGTCCGCATACGCCCGCTTCCAGCCCAATTCATCGAAGAATGGAATGCGGCTGTCGTCCGGCGTCAGCAAGGCCCAGTCTATCGCATGCTTCTCGAGCTGGGCTACGAGGACAGGCTTTCCGCCGCTGCGCCCTGTCTCGGCATCTGTCTTCATAAAGCCGTTGAGAAAGAGCTGATCTGTCCGGCCGTCGATGAATGTCTTGATTCCATGGAAAATCAAGCTGCCGCCGAAGTTGTAGGAATTCAGGACATTGCCTGACAGATGATGGCTGTCGACGAATGCGAGCGCATCATTGGCCGAAGTCTTCTGGCTCGGCGCGACCGGATAGGCGCTCGTGAGCACTGCGGTTGTAACCACCAGCAAAACGCCTGCCACGCCGCAGATCTGGTAAAATCGCTGTGCCAAAAACCGTTCCAGCCCGTCGCGCCTGTCGGACACCCATTTCGCCAGGGAAAGTGCTGGATATTGCTCCGCAATCTCGGCCGCAACCACGATCGGAACCAGCAGAAAGAACAGGTACATGAAGCGCAGATGAGTGAGGTAGATATGCAAGGCAAAGACGATGAAAAGCGCCTTCGCCCAGCCGACGCGGAGTTTCGACACAAGCAGCGCGAAAAAGAACAGTAGGATACCCACTTCCTGGAACGGCTGATCCGAGGCGTCGAACGGTTTCCACTCGATAATCAAGGGAACCGCTTCATTGCCATAGGCTACCGTGAAAGTGGCAAGGATGGCTTTGATGCCATAGGGATTGATCAAGCTGACCACCGGGCAAAGCAGTCCGAAGGCAACCCATTTGCCTAGGAGTACCGGGTTGGACAAGCGGGTTCGCACAAGAACATCGAGGCCGGCGAAAGCCGCGATAACGAAGCCGATGGTAAAGGTCGCGTGGAGATTGGCCCACAAGACAAGCAGGGCAAGCAGCCACAGAGGCGGCCCCTGCTCATTGCGCGCTGCGCGGAAAAGCGCTGCGGTCCAGATCACGATGATGGGCAAGGTGAAGATGTGCGGACGCGCTGTGTAGATCGGGGAGATCAAGGCCGCCGCGAACAAGGCCAGTCCCACTGCCGCCGTCGGCCTCAACCAGGTGCTGAGATACCATGACAGCAGCGCGCCCGTCAGGGCGATGGTTGAGATGATCAGCACCGCCACGCCGTTCCAGCCGCCTGTCGTGTAGGCGAGCGCAAGGAGAACCTGTCCAAGCCATTCCTTGGCAATCCACGGCTGGCCGGCGAAAGTATGAGAATAGCTGTCGACAACCGGGAACGTACGATTTGCCAAAAGATCGAGCCCCACCTTGACCTGCCACCAACAGTCGGGGTCCTGCAGGATGGCTTGGGCGTGGGCGGAAAGCGCGAATGCCACGAGAGGCGCGACGAGCAGGCAGAACATCACCCTGGCCCGCTGCGCGTCGTTGACCGACGACGCGGTCGCAACGGTCGCTACGGTCGCCTGAATCCCGTTCATATCATATCTCCAAGCCGCTCTGCGGCAGATCGATTGGCGGTTTCAGCTTGTCGCTCATCCGAGGGCAGGGCGTCCGCTCAAACGGCAGGCTTGACCGCATGCACGAAATATTGGGCTCCCATAGGCATCCTGGTCAGGAAGCGCTCCAAGGGTCGCAATCTTGCGAGCACGCGTGGGAAAAAGATCCGGTAGACAACCTCGGATTTGGGGAAGCCGGCCGCAGCCATTCGCTTGCGCACATCGCGGCTGTTGATCAGAATTGCGTTCTCGTCGAAAGCACAGTTTCGTACCGCGTGCGTCGTCAGCGGATTCCAGGGATTATGCTCGAACAAAAAGAAGCTGCCACCACCGGTCAGCACTCTCTCGATCTCCTTGATCAGGCCGACATGGAGGTCTTCAGGGATGTGATGGAACACGCAGGCGGCGAAGGCGAGGTCGAAACTTGCGTCGTCGTAAGGGATCGTTTTGCCGTCGAAGTGCCTGAAATCGGCCTGGTCGGGAAAGCGCTTGCGGGCGATGTCGAGCGACTGCAAGGAGGGGTCGAGCAAGGTGATTTCGCTGTCGGGAAATGCGGCGCGCATAGGCCCCAGCGAATTGCCGACGCCCGCGCCGAAGTCGAGTATCCGCCGCGGCTTCACGCCTGAGCGGGCCAGCCTTGCCGCGACATCGTCGATCTTGTACTGGGCGAAGAAATCCGGGGTTTCGCCGCTCAGCCGGATACTGGCGGCATGCTGCTGCTGATACTCCAGCGCGAACTGGTCAAACTCGGCCTGAAGCACGCGCGGCTCCCTTCGCCAGTTCATCGGCCATTTCCTGAAGGCGATGGACGGGCAGTTTCCCGGCGGCAGGATCGTGGGCAGCGATCTCGTTTATGAGGTAGAGTGGCCGCCGCTTGGTCTCCATATACATGCGCCCGAGATATTCCCCAAAAATTCCAAGGACCAGAAGCTGGACGCTGCCGAGGATCAGGACGATTGCGGCCAGGCTGGTCCAGCCGGGCAACACGCTGCCGGCAATCCATGAGAAGAGCGTATAGCCCAGCGCAGCAAGACCGAGAAAGCCGAAGATCATGCCGAGATGCGAGGCGAAACGCAGCGGCACGATGGAGAAGCTCGTCATCGCATCCATTGCCAGAAGCACCATCTTCTTCAACGGATAATGCGTGGTGCCTGCGAAGCGCTGGTGCCGCTCATAGGCAAAAGCCACCTGCTTCAGGCCGATCCAGCTCACCATGCCGCGAATGAAGCGGTAACGCTCGGGCATCGCATTGAGATGATCAAGCGCGCGGCGGCTCATCAGGCGAAAATCCCCGGAATCGAGCGCCATGTCGACGTCGACCATCTTGTGCAGCAGACGGTAGAACAATGCGGCGGTTGCGCGCTTGAACCAGCCTTCGCCCTGGCGCTTCAGCCGCTGGCCATAGACGACGTCGAACCCCTCATCCATCTTTGCCATCATGGCTTTGAGCAATTCCGGCGGGTCCTGGAGGTCGGCATCGAGAATGAGAATGCGCTGGCCGCGGCAAAACTCCAGGCCGGCGCTGAGCGCAATCTGGTGGCCGTAATTTCGGGCGAGGTCTATGCCGACGACGTGGCTGTCCTGTTTGGCGAGTTCGAAAATGGCCTCGCGGGTGCCGTCGGTGGCTCCGTCGATGACCAGCACGATCTCGTAGGAATGCCCCGCTTGTTCACGGCAAACGGCTGTGACGCGCCGGTAAAGTTCGGCGACCCCACCGATTTCATTGTAGCACGGCACCACAACCGACAGCGCGACGGCGCGTCGCGCAGCGATTTTCTCTGTTTGCGCCAAAAGCCAGCTCCCATGGTTAGAACGGGAATAGGCCGAATTTGTTAGAAAATTGATAAGCCACTCAGGATTGCCGACCCGTGACGCCAGACGCGCGAAGCGTGCGGATGGCCAGGCGCGTGCGACGGTGCGGGGGCATGGCGAGGCTCCGCCAAATCGGCGGCTCAGCCTTCGGCTTTGAAGTTCTTCGCTTCCTTCTCGACCCTGGCGCGGTCCTTGCCGTGCTTGCGCATCAGATCCTTCGCCTGGTTGGGCGAAATGTCCGTGGTCTCGGCTAGGCGCAGGGCCTCCTTGTCGTCCGGTTCGCGTTTCTTCCGATCCGCCATTGTGGTCCGCTTGTCAGACATCACGACGCCCTTATGCTCTCGGCGATTTCGTGCAGCACCTTGCGATCGGTCCCGTGGCGCTTGATCAAGGTGCGTGCCTGTTCGGGAGTAATGCCGGCTTCCTCGGCGAGATGCCTCACCTCATAGTCTTCGTCGCCGGCAACTTGTGAGCGATCGCGGTTGTCGGTCTTGGTCTTGTCGTCGGGCATGGCAGTTCTCCTCGTTTCGGCCTAGAGCATAACGACGGAGATTTCGTGAAGTTCCTTAGTGCCGGCCTTCGCGAACAAACACATGGGCTTCCTTGGCGGCGGCCGTGAATGCCCGCCGCGCACTGCCAACCGCCCGCCGCTGCTCCATCGCGTCCATCATGGCTCTCAAGGCCGCGCGATATTTCGGTCCGCGCTTTTCGTCTGGCCATTTGTCGACCAGAAGCGAGGCCGCCTGGACCGTCCTCGTCACCGAGAGGGGGCGGCCGATCCGTTCGCTCTCGATCGTCACCGGAACATCGAATTGTTCATCACGCATTACCGCCACTCCTTGACTCCAAGGACAGGAACGGCACAGCGGGACTATTCGTTCCGATGAGGAACGGCGTGATCCATCCCGATCACAATTCATGGTTACTGAGTGGCTTACGCCACCGGTCTAAAGCGCGTCGCGTTTGACCGGCCTCATGCGACGCGCTTTAGGTTGTTGTTTTATGCATGTCGTTATCGCAAAACCGCTGCACACTTTTGCGCGACATGCATTTAGTTCCGACAGTGCGCAGGCTGATTGGGCGCAGGGCGCCATGCATTAGCGGGACCGATGGTCGAACACGACCCCCATGGTCCTACCAATTGCGGTCATCACGACAAGCTCGACCAGATGGTCGTCGCTGTCCTCACACGCCGGGGCTGCCCGGCGGATGGCATCTATTGCGGCTCTGGTCGATATGGTGTCGCCGGCGCGGAATTTTGAAAGCGCAGATGAAACAAGTCCTTGGGCCGTCAAGTCAACGACAGGCACTCTCGAAACGATGTTCATTGGCCTCCTCCGCCATGAACCCTGCCCCGCGAGAATGATACGCCGAATAGCAGTTTCCGCCAGCGAAATAGTGGTCCGACCAGAGGCCAATCGGACCGGGGACAGTTGCCTTTTTGCGGGGCTCAGCGCGACGCTGCCGACTTCGATTTCTCTCGGCTCCTTGCAGCTGGCTTGACCCTGATACGCATCGCTCCGCCCTCGGGATGATCGATCTCAAAGGCATTGGTCTTCCGCACGAGATCGCTCAGCTTGCGAAAGCCGAAGGTTCTGGGATCGAAGTCCGATGCCAGATTGGCGAGCTGATTGCCTACGATGCCGAGCGGCACCCAGCCGTCCTCGGTTCCCATCTGTGAAATGACCTTGGTGATGATCGGCGTCGCGGCGCTGGGCGGCTGCAAAGACTTCGTCGGCGCCGCATCGTGAGCGTTGGCTGGTGCGGTCGCAAGCAGGTTCTCGGTGTATACGAACCGGCGGCATGCCTGCCGGAAACTCTCCGGCGTCTTCTGCTCGCCAAACCCGTAAACGTCGATCCCATGTTCCCTGATGCGAGCGGCAAGACGGGTGAAATCGCTGTCGGACGACACCAGGCAGAAGCCTTCGAACCGCCCGCTGTGGAGAAGGTCCATCGCGTCGATGACGAGCGTGATATCGGATGCGTTCTTGCCGGTGGTGTGGGCGAATTGCTGCTGCGGGATAATCGCATGCTTCGACAGCACATCGGCCCACGCCTTCGAACGGGTGCTGGAGAAGTCGCCGTAGATGCGACGAACGCTTGCCTCGCCGATCTTGGCGATTTCTTCGAACAACCCGTCGGCAATCTTGGCCGAGGCATTGTCTGCGTCGATCAGGACTGCAAGCCGTGGAGAGCGTGGTTCGGTTGGCAAGGTGAGCCCCTGTTTTTAGCTTCGCACCAGATGACATAGTGACATATGGTGCAGCGGTAACCGTTTTATCGAGATTCGACTGATGTCATCTACTTCTCCCGATACAAGATCATACCGGCGGGGTGCAGCACGCCGTCAATGAACGTTCCGTCGGCGGTAAAGCCGGTGTCGTCCCAGTAGTCGATGTGGTTTCCTCGGGGCGAAGTGGTGCCAGCTCTCGAGGACTATTGCCCGCGCTTCGCCGGCTTCTACCGAGCCGTCGCAACGTCGCGCCGAAGCTGCGCGCCCTTGTCGATCACCTACGGCGTCATGACTAGCCTCTTTCGCCAGTACGGCGACCATGTCGATGTTGCAATTACATTAGCGTGAGCGCATGTTTTCATCAGCCGGCGCAAGCCGGTTAGGCCCGGTGGCTGGCCGGTCACCCCCATAGGCTGCCGGGCCGCCAGCAACGGCTTGGGAGGGCATGCCATCCGAAAATCTTGGAACTGTTTTTCAAGACAGCGACCGTTTTTTTATCTTGGGAATCGCAGCCAGCCTGCAGATGGCAATTTCAGGCAATCACGGTGCTTACCCGGCTCACGCACACATCAATCTCCTGGGATGGGTCACAAGTGCAATATTCGGTGGGTACTACGCCCTGGAACCCGGCAAAAGCCGCCCGCAGGATCGCAATGGTCCATTATGGCGTCTACAATTTTGGCCTGGTCGTGATGTTGCCGGCTCTCTACGTGATGCTGCATGGAAATCCGGCCCTTGAGCCGATCGTCGCCACCGGCTCCATGATCGTCGCTAACAGCGTGCTCATCTTTGCCTTCGTGGTTTTCTCCGCCGAACGGCGCGCTCAGTCTCGGGAATACCTGCGGTTCCACGCTAAACGGCGTCGCTGAGCCACCAAAAGGCTCGCGGCTCCGAGAGTTTGGTCATCATTGTGCCGGGCAATGCCTTCGCGGCGTCGGTCAGGGTTGCCCGATCGTTGCCGTGCTTGCGGATCAGCTCGCGCACCAGCTCCGGCGTGACGTTGTTCTGCAGAGCGAAAAAGTCACCTCATAATCGTCGTCCGCCGCATATCTTGTTGCGGTCGCGAAAGTCGCGTTTGCTTTTGTCGTCCGCCTTTCAGAATTTTGTCATATTCACTATGGCTAATATATGCCGGTGACCTAGACTAGGTTCCATGCGTAGGCGGGCAGGGGCCGGCACCGACCGGCTAGAGTTCATCCCCCCGATGGAGCCCAAGCTGGTGGCCAAGCCGCCCGAGGGTGACAACTGGATTCATGAGATCAAGCTCGACGGCTATCGCGCCCAGATCATCATCAACGGTCCCGAGGATATCCGCGTCTATACCGAAACCGGTAAGGACTGGACGCGTAAATATCTGGGCATCGTGGAAGCCGCGACGGAGCTTGAGATCAAGAACGCCATCATCGACGGCGAGGCGGTCGTCACCGACAAGGCCGGTATGCCCGACTTCAACGCGCTCCAGAACGCCGTCCACAACAGTCCCTATGGCATGTATCTCTGCGCATTCGACATTCTGCACCTGAACGGCCATGATCTGCGCGACATCGGCTGCAAGGCGCGCCGCGAAATTCTCTGCGGTATCATCAGGCCGCACAGCCGGATCCAGTTCAGCGAGGCCATGCCTGGTGACGCCAAGTCGATCTTCTATCTCGTCGAGCAGGCCGAGCTTGAGGGAATTGTCTCGAAGCGCGCCGACAGCAAATATCGCAGCGGCCCGACCTCGAACTGGCTGAAGACCAAGAGCTTCACGGTCGATGAATTCGAACTGCTGGGCGTCGAACGCGAGCCCGGCAAGGCAGCCTTCGCCCTTTTGGCACAGCCCGGCACCGGGAAATATGTCGGTTCCGCCTTCATCAGCCTGGGCCGCGACATGAAGGAGCGGCTGTTGAAGCGGGTTCGGGAGCACGCCGGGCCGCCGCCAGCGGCCATGAAGAAACGGCCGGGGACGCAATGGGTCAGGCCCGGGGTGAAGCTGCGCATCAAGCATCTTCGCGGCGACCACAGCCACATCCGCCAGGCCTCGCTGCTGGGTTTCGGAGACGACGACTAGAAAGGCCGGCCGGCGCGCAAGTTCGACCGCGAGTTTGGCGTTCTCTTTTTGGCGCGCGTCTTTCATCTGTTCGGCCGATGCGCCGGTCCGTTGGAGGGTAGAGATTGAGAATCTGCCTTAGCTCTGGACCACCTCGTGCTGGCCGTGACCTCTGCAGACTTCGGATGAAGGGGCTGACCTATATTGTTGCGCGCAGGTTCATATCCGATCGCGGCAAGGGTCGCTTTCCTTGTCGCGTTGGCCGGCGTTCTCCTGCTCGCCGTTTTTCCGGAGTGGCTCCTGCAGAATTTGGGCGTGACCTTCACGCATCATGGCAAGCTCATCCACGCTGCCGCATTCGCTGTTTTGGCGGCCTTGGGAAGTCTTGGCTGGACGGGACACAAGGCAAAGCTGATTGTTCTCCTCGCATTTTCGGGCCTGGCGATTGAAGTTGTTCAGGGCGCGCAACTGATAGGGCGCGGTCCGGATGTATTCGACTGGATTGCCGACTGTGCCGGCATGGCCTGCGGGATCACGATCGCAAGCTGGACAAAGTGGCTGGCTGGAGGGCTGCCATAGGCGCTGGTCTGCGAATTACGTGTGACTTGATTCATGAATGAAATTACGGTGACAGTGCACCATTTTCTTTTCCCCGCCTGCCGCGGTTTCCCGATTTCACGGCTTTTCCGGTTTGCGTGGCAATCCGGTCCAGAAGTGCTTCGCTGCCCATCGGCAGCACAGATGCCGACATCGCGGCGCGGCAAGGCAAGTCGAGCCATACGTTCAATTTACACACAGCGACAGCCGAGAAAACATGGAGAAAAGTGCACTGTCACCGTAATTCCAAATTGGGCTGCTCGGGCCGTTCTGCGACAAAGAGAGTATCGGAGAGAAGCCCAAGCCGCTCGCGATCCGCGGAGGGTATACGATCTGAATTTATTTGGATGACGGTAAAACCAGCATACTCGATACGCTCCTTGATATCGGGTCCGTAGGCTCGCACGTGATCTGATCCGCCGAAGCGCTCGTCGCGCTCGCTCAGTGACATGGATGGCGTCGCTTCGATGGTTTGACGATAGATAAGCGGCACCTGGATCCAGACCTGTCCTCGGGGCTTAAGAGATGACCAAATTTCCCGAAATACATGCCGATCATCGGGTACGTGTTCCATGACGTGACACAAGACGACGATATCGAGATCGCCGGTGCGACTCATGTCCATCAGGTCAATCTTCACGGTATCTGGCCCGTACCGTCCTGGCTCGACATCGCCTTTGATTAGGTTGCCCGCTTGAGAGAGTCTCCTTGAAAGCCCCTTCTCGCTCGGCGCAATCTGGAGAATTCTAAGCTGTCCCGCCGGCAGCTTGATTAGCTTGCGGTCTAGAGCGTGAATCAAAAACCGCTCACGATCCACCGCATGACAAAGCGGGCAAATAAGCGTGTACCGCCCGAAACGGTAAAAAGCCGCTAGATCGCGATCGCAGGCATTGCAGTGATGAGCCTTCTTTGTCGGAAGGAGAGTCAGGGTAAGGGCTCTCAGCCAATCTCCGTATGAGTCAAGTTTGCGTGTGACCCGCCGCGCTGTGATGCGATCACCGTAGCTGCGAAAAAGAGATACCAGTCGGCTTTCTCGAACATCGTTCCATGATGGTTTCAGCATGTCGCCCTTTAAGGTTTTTTCACCTAAGGAGGGCTAATTTAGCGCCAGATGATATGATGTCGAGTCAGCCGAGCAGCAAGTGCTCGCGATGGGTCGCTGGCAATGAAGGGCGCGGTTTGCTCGGCAATCCGGTCCAGAAGTGCTTCGCTGCCCATCGGCCGCGCAGATGCCGACATCGGCGGCGCGGCAAGGCAAGTTGAGCCATGCGGCCAATCTACACACAGCGACAGCCGAGAAAAAATGGAGAAAAGTGCACTGTCACCGCAATTCCTTGGCGACGCATCCCGGTCCAATATGGATCATCATCGCTTGCTCAAACTGGTCTAAGGAGGAGTTCTCTTGCCAAATGGACCACGCGGTTCCGCTCGGACGTGGTCCAGCCTTGAGGATGACGCGTCTCAATGGCGAGCGCTCCGTCGGACGTGGCAGTTAGCCTGGTGTGGCCGTCGCGAAATCCAAGCGCCCGACTTTTGTAGCCAAGGTCTTCCAGCAATAAAGCAATCGTTGCACCGCAATACCCGGAAGTTGCGAAGAGGATGACGCGGGGGGCGAGAGATGCAATCTCCTCTTTCAATGCCTGTAAGTGAGGCTCTGCAATAGCTGGCCATCGATTCGCGGGCGGCGGCCTTGAACCGCCGACTTCGTCCATCTTGCAAATGTTCGTCCAAGCGATACGACGGCGAGACGGATCGATGAGATCGACCATTTGCCAGAAGGCTGACTTATTTCTCTTTTCAACCATCCACTTGGTAGATGCGGCCCCGCTCGTAGTCTGGTTGGTGTTTGACCCTACGAGCGTGCCTAGTGGTCCCGCGCTCTTTCCGACGTAAAGCAATGCCAAATTGCTTGTCGGATCATATTCAGGGCCGACGCCGGTCGCAAACACTCCGGGCAATGCCCAGCCTTGCTTAACGGCCACACGGTTGCATTCAGTAAGCTGTTTCCAAGTTGCGTCACTGATAGGCAACTTCCTTGACATGAGAAATCCCCCAGCATTCCGCTATTAAGCGCGCTCCTCCTGAGAGGCAGTCAAGTAGCCGGAAGATTTGCTGCTGCCAGACGTTCTGTTTCAAAACTGGCGAGACGGCATTCGGGTAACCCCACTGTGAAATTTTATGGCGGAGAGAGCGGGATTCGAACCCGCGTTACGGTTTCCCGTAAACACACTTTCCAGGCGTGCGCCTTCAACCACTCGGCCACCTCTCCGTCTTAGCATTTTCGCCGCGGCCGGTTTCACCGCGCGGGTTGGGGAGATGCGTCTCCCTTGGGGGATTCCGGTCCGGAACTCCGCACCGTAGGTGCCGTCAACCAGCGGACACCCTTTCCCCGCACCTGAGCCGTCAAAGCAACAGGCGCGGGGCTCATCTAGTCGATCCGGTGCCGAATGCCAAGACGCTCTATTCGCTTTGTCGGATAGCGATGCTCTGGCTATGCCATCAGCGCTGCCTTGGTAGCCGATCGCCGCGATCGGCGGCGTCTTAGCCGACTGGCGCCTCAGCAGCGCAAACCGGCGGCGTGGGTTCAACTTCGCGTGTCGCGATTGCGGATAAAGCGCGCAGATCCTATCTGTCAGGCCGATACAGACATCTGATAAGCTTCCGGGGAGGTAAGGTCTGGATGTTCCGCTTCGTCTTCCGTCTCGCGGCACTGGTTGCGCTTTCGGTTTCCGTCATCATGGCGGTGATCGACGCGACGCGCTCGGTGGCGGCCTCCGCGCTGGTTATGACCCCGCTCAACACGAGCTGGCTCGCCGTCTCGCCGGATACGCGAAGCGCCATCGAAAGCTTCGTCCGCGACGAGCTTGGTCCGCTGCTGTGGGACGGCGCCATCGCCTGGGTGCTCAGCCGGCCCGGTTTCGCCGTGTTTGCGGTGGTTGCCTTCATTCTCTACTTGATCGGCTACAGGCGGGAGCGGCCGACCGGGCGGTTCGCCTAGACTTGATGATTTGTTGTTGATGACCTTCTGGCGTCCCCAAACAAAGAGAAAGCCCCAAACAAGAGAAAGGGAGACCGCACATGTTTCTCAGCGACATGCTGAACAAGAAGCTCAATCTGCCGAAGCCTGCCGAGGCGCTGCCGGGCCGCGCCAAGCCTATCCCGACGGCATCCAAGCACTTCGTCTCGAAGCGGCCGCTCAAGGGGCCCTATCCCGAGGGGCTGGAGACGGCGATGTTCGGGCTGGGCTGCTTCTGGGGCGCCGAGCGCCTGTTCTGGCAGCTTGAAGGTGTCTGGGTCACGGCCGTCGGCTATGCCGGCGGCGTCACCCCCAACCCGACCTACCAGGAAACCTGCACCGGCCTTACCGGCCATGCCGAGGTCGTGCTCGTCGTCTTCGACCCGAAGATCGTCTCCTATGCACAGCTTCTGAAGCTGTTCTGGGAAAGCCACGACCCGACGCAGGGCATGCGCCAGGGCAACGATGTCGGCACCACCTACCGCTCGGCGATCTACACGTTCGGAGATGCGCAATACCAGGCGGCGATCGCCTCGCGCGACGCCTATGAGGCCTCGTTGCGCGGCGCCGGCCGCGGCAAGATCACCACCGAGATCGCGCCGGCGCCGGAATTCTACTTCGCCGAGGAAGACCACCAGCAATATCTGGCGAAGAATCCCTACGGCTATTGCAATCTGCAGGGCACCGGCGTCGCCTGCGCCATCCCGGCTGCCGTCTCCGCTTGAGGCATTTGGCGAGAGGATGATCGGTGGCGCCGGGATGCGGCGCCACGCTTTTCCAAAGGGTCAAAATTCCGCGTGAATTTTGTTTCGGGCCGTGCCAGATTGGCCCGAAGCGGGAGGAAGACACTCCTGTCTGATGTCGCGTGCCTGCCGGAGAACCGGGCAGGCAGGCGGTGCATAACGGAAAAATAACCGACAGGGTGTGGATCACATGAAACGTATCGTTCTCGGCCTCCTGGCCGCAACTGCGATGGTTCTTCCGGCCTTCGCCGCGGACATTCAGCCAGCACTTCTCTATGATCTCGGCGGCAAGTTCGACAAGTCGTTCAACGAAGCGTCCTACAACGGCGCCGAAAAGTTCAAGGCCGAAACCGGCATCGCCTATGTGGAATTCGAGGTCTCAAACGCGACCCAGCGCGAGCAGGCGCTGCGCCGTTTTGCCGAGGACGGCCGCAATCCGATCGCCATGGCGGGCTTCTCCTGGGCAGATGCGCTGGAGAAGATCGCCGTCGAGTTTCCAGAGACTAAATTCGCCATCATCGACATGGTCGTCGACAAGCCCAATGTCCGCTCTGTCGTCTACAAGGAGCAGGAAGGCTCCTACCTCGTCGGCGTGATGGCGGCGATGGCCTCAAAGACCAAAAAGGTCGGCTTCATCGGCGGCATGGACATTCCGCTGATTCGCCGATTCGGCTGCGGTTATGTCGGCGGCGCCAAGGCGGCCGGCGCGACCGATGTCATCCAGAACATGACCGGCGACACGCCGGCAGCCTGGAACGATCCGGCCAAAGGCGGCGAGATCGCCAAGACGCAGATCGACCAGGGCGCCGACGTGATCTACGCAGCGGCAGGCGGCACCGGTGTCGGCGTGCTGCAGGCAGCGGCCGACGCCGGCAAGCTCGGCATCGGCGTCGATTCCAACCAGAACGGCCTGCAGCCCGGCAAGGTGCTGACCTCGATGGTCAAGCGCGTCGACGTTGCCGTCTACAACACCTTCATGGACGCCAAGAACGACAAGTTCACCGGCGGCATCAACGATCTCGGCCTTAGGGAAGGCGGTGTCGACTACGCCATGGACGACAACAACAAGGCGCTTGTCGATGACGCGATGAAGGCGGCGGTCGAAAAGGCCAAGGCCGACATCATCGCCGGTACCATCAAGGTGCATGATTATATGTCGGACAATTCCTGCCCATATTGATCGCGAGATTGCCGATCTGATGGAAGCCGTCGGGTGAAAATCCGGCGGCTTTGCTTTCTCCGTAGGCTCACCAGTGCGGCGGCTTGGTTACCGGCACGTCCGATCCAGCCTGCTCCTCCAGCGCCAGGAAGCGGTCGGCCAGCGCATCAAGCTTGCGCTGCATGCGCTCGATCGCCTTCCACTGCTCGGCGATCTGGTCGGACAGTTCTTCGATGGTCTTCTCCTGCTCGGCGGCGCGGATTTCCAGCGTCGTCAGCCGGTCGGCGGGCATGGTCATCTGAAAAACCTCGGTTTCTTGCTGCGCAACTCTCAAGAGATGCGAATTTCGGGATTTGCCACATTAGAGCGACATGCGTCCAATCGGACCCACAAAGTAACCTTTGACACCTATATTCTTTGCATCGTGCATTCCGAAAATCGAATTCAATTTTCGGGCTCATGCGATAGGCTGCGGCTACGTTCGAAATTGACAAGCGCGCGGTGATTTGTCGAGAGTGAACGCTGCTCCGGCCAATTGGCACAGACCCAATTGGCACAGACTGGGCGTCATGCTAGGCGTTTTGACCAAGCGATAAAAATACGAGTGGGACAGGCTGCATGGCGCAAGCCGCAATCGAGCTGATCGGCATCAACAAGAGTTTTGGCGCCGTGCGCGCCAACCGCGACATCAATCTGGAGATCGTGCGCGGGACCATCCATGGTATCGTCGGCGAGAACGGCGCTGGCAAGTCGACGCTGATGTCGATCCTCTATGGTTTCTACCAGGCCGACAGCGGCGAGATCCGCGTCGGCGGCCAGCCGGCGTCGATCAAGTCGCCAAATGACGCCATCGCGCTCGGCATCGGCATGGTGCATCAGCATTTCATGCTGGTCGACAATTTCACGGTGCTGGAAAACGTCATTCTCGGCGCCGAAAGCGATGCGCTGCTGAAGAAGAGCATCACCAAGGCGCGATCCGAACTGGAACGGCTCGAGCGCGAATACGGGCTGGAGGTCGATCCCGATGCGATCATCGAAGAGTTGCCGGTCGGCCTGCAGCAGCGTGTCGAAATCCTCAAGGCGCTGTATCGCGGCGCTGAGATCCTGATCCTCGACGAGCCGACAGGCGTGCTCACCCCGGCTGAGGCCAACCATCTGTTCCGCATCCTCAAGCAGCTGAAGGAGCAGGGCAAAACGATCGTGCTGATCACCCACAAGCTGCGCGAGATCATGGCGATCACCGACACGGTCTCGGTCATGCGCCAGGGCACGATGGTGGCGACACGCGAAACCAGTAAGACCACCGTCGAGGAATTGGCCGAGCTGATGGTCGGGCGCCGCGTGCTGCTCAGGGTCGAGAAGGGCGAGGCGGAAGCCGGCGGCGTCAAGCTCGCGGTCAAGAACCTGACAGTGAAGGATTCGCGCGGCGTCACCATGGTCGACGACATCTCCTTCGATGTGCGCGCCGGCGAGATCGTCGGCATCGCCGGGGTCGCCGGCAACGGACAATCCGAAATGCTCGAGGCGATTTCAGGCATCAGGCGCGCCGTCTCGGGCTCCGTCATGCTCGACGGCAAGCCGATCGATCTGACCGGGGCCGCCGATCCCGGTGAGCTGCGCGACCGCGGCCTCGCCCATGTGCCGGAAGACCGTCATCATGTCGGGCTGGTGCTGGCCTTCGAGGAAAACGAGAATTCGATCCTCGGCTATCACGACGATCCGCGCTATCTCCGGGGGGCGTTCCTCAACATCGACGCCATCCGTGACGACGCCCGGGACAAGATCACCAAATATGACATCCGACCGACGGACTGCCGGCTCAAGACCGCGAATTTCTCCGGCGGCAACCAGCAGAAGATCGTGCTGGCGCGGGAAATGGAACAGGATCCTGGCGTGCTGATCGTCGGCCAGCCGACGCGCGGCGTCGATGTCGGCGCCATCGAATTCATCCACAAGCGGCTCATCGCCATGCGCGACCAGGGCAAGGCGGTGCTGGTGGTATCGGTCGAACTGGATGAGATACGCTCGCTCTCCGACCGCATTCTGGTGATGTTTGCCGGCCGCATCGTCGGCGAGCGCGGCCCGGAGGCGACCGAAGGCGAACTCGGACTGCTGATGGCCGGTGTCGAGCACCGCGAGGCGGCGGAATGAGTACGCCTTACGCCAAGCTGCCGGCCTGGGCCGATTACGGACTGATCCCGGTGATCAATCTCGCCGTTGCCTTCGTCGTCGCCGGCTTCGTCGTGCTTCTGGTTGGCGAAAATCCGTTCCGCGCTGCTGTCGTCCTGGTCGAGGGCGCCTTCGGCCGTGGACAAGGCATTGCGTTCACGCTTTTCTACGCCACCACCTTTATCTTCAGCGGGCTGTCGGTGGCGGTTGCGGCGCATTGCGGCCTTTTCAACATCGGTGGCGAGGGCCAGGGCTATATCGCCGGTCTCGGCATCGGCATCGTCTGCCTGGCCTTCGACAGCGTGCTGCCATGGTGGCTCACCTTCCCGCTGGCGATCGTCGCCGCCGCGGCGATGGGTGCGCTGTGGGCGCTGATCCCAGCCTATCTGCAGGCCAAGCGCGGCTCGCACATCGTTATCACCACCATCATGTTCAACTTCATCGCCGCCAGCGTCATGGTCTACGCACTGGTCGGATTCTTGAAGCCGGTCAATTCGATGGCGCCGCAGACGCGCACCTTCCTCGAAGGCGCGCAACTGCCGAAGCTCAACTGGGTCATCGAGTTGTTCGGCGCCAAGATACGCTCGGCGCCGTTCAACATCAGCTTCCTGCTGGCGCTGGTCATGGCCTTTCTGGTCTGGGCGCTGATCTGGCGCACCAGGCTCGGTTACGAGATGCGCACCTACGGCCACAGTTCGAAAGCGGCGCGCTATGCCGGCATTTCGGAGACCCGCATCATCATCGTCGCCATGATGATTTCGGGCGCGCTCGCCGGCATGATGGCGCTCAACCCGACGATGGGCGACCAGCACAATGTCGCGCTCGAATTCGTTTCGGGCGCCGGGTTCGTCGGCATCGCCGTGGCGCTGATGGGGCGTCTGCACCCGGTCGGCATCGTCCTCGCCGCAATATTATTCGGCATGCTCTACCAGGGCGGTGCCGAGCTCGCCTTCGAGATGCCGGCGATCAGCCGCGACATGATCGTCATCATCCAGGGCTTGGTCATCCTGTTCGCCGGCGCGCTCGAGCACATGTTCCGGCCTTATGTCCAGGCGCTGTTCGCCTCGCTCAGCCCGAGATCTGTCGGCATGGAAGCGATCAAGGGGAAGGGTGCCTGAGATGGATTTCTTCAACGCCATCGTCCAGGTTCTGGACTCGACCATCCGCCTGTCGGTGCCCTTGTTGCTCGCTTGCCTCGCCGGCCTCTATTCGGAGCGGGCCGGCATCTTCGACATCGGGCTCGAGGGCAAGATGCTGGTCGGCGCCTTCGCCGGTGCCGCCGCAGCCTCCGTCTTCCATTCCGCCTATCTCGGCCTCGGCATGGCTATCCTCATCTCGGTCGCTTTCGCGCTGGTCCACGGCTTTGCCTCGATCACCCATCGCGGCAACCAGATCGTCTCCGGCGTGGCGATCAATTTCATCGCCGCCGGATCGACGATCATGCTCGGCCAGGCCTGGTTCCAGCAAGGCGGACGCACCCCGGCGCTTGCGCCCGGCGAGCGGTTCGGGGCGATCATCTGGCCCGGTGCGGATGCTGTCAGGGGGGTGCCGATCCTCGGTCCGATATATTCGGAACTCATCTCCGGCCATTCCGTGCTGGTCTATGTCGCCTTCCTCGCCGTGCCGTTCACCTGGTGGGTGCTGTTCCGCACCCGCTTCGGCTTGCGCATGCGCGCGGTCGGTGAGAACCCGGCCGCGGTCGACACCGCCGGCATCTCAGTCGCCTGGCTGCGCTACCGGGCGCTGATCTGCACCGGCGTGCTCACTGGCATTGCCGGCGCCTATCTGTCGATGGTGCAGAATGGCGGCTTCGTGAAGGACATGACCGCCGGCAAGGGTTATATCGCGCTGGCCGCGCTGATCTTCGCCAAATGGAAGCCGGTCAACGCCATGTTCGCCTGCCTGTTGTTCGGCTTCCTCGACGCGCTGTCGATCCGCCTGCAGGGCACGCCGCTGCCGCTGATCGGCAAGGTGCCGGTACAGCTCATGCAGGCGCTGCCCTATATCCTCACCGTCATCCTGCTCGCCGGCTTCATCGGCAAGGCGATCCCGCCGCGCGCCGGCGGCGTGCCCTATGTCAAGGAACGCTGAGCATGGTCCCGAAAAGTGCATGCCGGTTTTCGGATCGGGCCATGCGAAAAGGAAAATATGAGCATGATCCCGAACCGCAGGTCCGCGTCAGCGAAAAGTGGAAGCCGGTTTTCGGACAAGATCATGCAAGGGAAAAACGATGTCGCATGATATGTTCGAAGCGGCCAAGGCCGCCATGGCGAAGGCCTATGCGCCCTATTCGAAGTTTCCGGTCGGGGCGGCATTGCGCACCGAGGACGGCCGCGTCTTTGCCGGCGCCAACATCGAGGTCGCTTCCTATCCGGAAGGCTGGTGCGCCGAAACCACCGCGCTCGGCCACTACATCATGGGCGGCGGCGGCAGGATCACGGAGATCGCGGTGATCGCCGAGCGCATGCCGAAATGCTCGCCCTGCGGCGGCTGCCGGCAGCGGCTGGCCGAATTCTGCCGGCCGGAAACCAAACTCTATCTCTGCGACAATGGCGGCGTGGTCGAGACCGTGACCCTGGGCGAGATGCTGCCCTACGGCTTCCAGGGCGACATGTTGAAATGAAGAGCTGTTGAAATGAAGAGCTGGTTGAAATGAAGGAAGCGCTTGATCGTCTCGTCGAAAGGCTGGACGGGCTGGCGCCCGCCACCGCGCTGGTCTTGGGTTCGGGTCTTGGCGAGCTTGTCGACCAGGTCGAGGACGCTGTCCGCATTTCCTATGCCGAATTGCCGGGCTTTCCCAGAAGCGGCGTCACAGGCCATGCCGGCGAGGTGGTGGCGGGACGTTTTGCCGGCACACCAGTGCTGATGCTGTCCGGCCGCGCTCACTACTACGAGCACGGCAACGCGGCTGCGATGCGGCCAGCGCTGGAGGTGCTCGCCGGCCTCGGCATCTCGAAACTGATCCTCACCAATGCCGCCGGCTCGGTCGATCCGGACATGGGGCCGGGCTCGGTGATGCTGATCACCGATCACATCAATTTCTCCGGCTCCAACCCGCTGATCGGCGAGCCGAGCGACCGCCGCTTCGTCGGCCTGACCGAAGCCTATGATGCCGGCCTTCGCGCGGCGATCGAGGTGGCGGCGAAGGCGACGGCTACCGCCCTGCACAAGGGGATCTATATGTGGTTTTCCGGGCCGTGCTTCGAGACGCCCGCCGAGATCCGCATGGCGCGCGTCATGGGCGCCAATGCCGTCGGCATGTCGACCGTGCCGGAGGTCATTCTCGCCCGCTTCCTCGGCCTGCGCGTCGCCGCCTGCTCGGTCATCACCAACCTTGCCGCAGGGATGACCGGGGCGGAGCTTTCGCACCAGGAGACCAAGGACATGGCGCCAATCGGCGGCGCGCGGCTGGCTACGATCCTCCACCGTATGTTCCAGGACGGGTTGCCGGGGCGTAAGGTCCCGGCCTGATGCTTCCCCAGGAAATCATCCGCAGCAAGCGCGACGGTCACAGGCTGTCGACGCAGGAGATCGCCAGCTTCATCGAAGGCGTGACCGCCGGCACTGTCTCGGACGGCCAGGTCGGGGCCTTCGCCATGGCGGTGTTCTTCAACGGCATGAGCCGCGACGAGGCGGTGGCGCTGACGCTGGCCATGCGCGATTCCGGCGACGTGCTCGACTGGTCGGACCTGCCGGGCCCGGTCACCGACAAACATTCGACAGGCGGCGTCGGCGACAATGTCTCGCTGTTGGTGGCGCCGATCGTCGCCGCCTGCGGCGCTTATGTGCCGATGATTTCCGGCCGCGGTCTTGGCCATACCGGCGGCACGCTGGACAAGATGGATGCAATCCCCGGCTATATCAGCCAGCCGGATGTGGCGGGCTTCCGCAAGGCAGTGCTCGAAGCCGGCTGCGCCATCATCGGCCAGACCGCCGATCTCGCGCCCGCCGATCGCAGGCTCTATGCGATCCGCGACGTGACGGGAACCGTCGAATCGGTGCCGCTGATCACCGCCTCGATCCTGTCAAAGAAGCTGGCCGCCGGCCTGCAGTCGCTGGTGCTCGACGTGAAGGTCGGCAACGGCGCCTTCATGGAAAAATCCCGTGACGCAACAACACTGGCGAACAGCCTGGTCGAAGTCGCCAATGGCGCCGGACTGAAGACCTCGGCACTGGTCACCGGCATGAACGAGCCGCTGGCGTCGGCTGCCGGCAACGCGGTCGAGGTGCGCAATGCCGTCGATTTTCTCACCGGCCGCTTCCGCGACCGGCGCCTGGAGGATGTGACGCTGGCACTGGCCGCAGACATGCTGCAGTCGGCCGGGCTGGTCTCGTCCAACCAGGACGGCATGCGGCGCGCCGCCGAGACGCTTGCCGGCGGCGGTGCCGCAGCCGTCTTCGCGCGCATGGTGGCGGCGCTCGGCGGGCCGGCCGACTTCGTCGAGAACCCGGAAAAATACCTGCCGAAGGCAGCGACGGAGTTCGCGGTCAAGGCGACCGAAAACGGCTTCGTCACCGGCATCGCCACCCGCGAAATCGGGCTCGCCGTCGTCCGGCTTGGCGGCGGGCGCATACGGCCGGACGACAGGATCGACCATGCGGTCGGCATCACCAGGCTATTGCCGGTCGGTGCGGAGGTGCGGGTCGGCGAGGCGCTGGCGCTGGTCTATGCCCGCAATGCCGGGGATGCCGAAGCGGCCGCCGCCGCCGTGCTTTCGGCCTATGCGATCGGCGCTTCGAAGCCACCCGCGGAAAAAACCGTGATCAGGCGGATCCTGCCACGCGGGTGATCACTGGACGAGCAGCAGCGCGCCGTTTTCGACCTGGTACTTTTCAAGCCGCTGGAGAAAGCTCAGCCCGATCAAATTGGTGCGCAGCGCCTTGTCGTCGAGCACCACCGCCTGGATGCCGTCGACCGTGATCTTACCGATCTGCAGCCGATCGACGGTGACCAGGGCAGCCTTGATCGCCCCGTTGGCGGTGTTGACCTGGTGTTTGAAGTCCGACGCGTTCAGCGAAATGCCGATCCTGCGTGCCGTCGAGCTGTTGATGGCGACGAGCGTCGCGCCGGTGTCGATCATGCCGTCGACCGTTCGACCGTTGAGCTTGAACGCCGACGTGAAATGCCCACGCGCGTCCGCCGCGATCACGACCTTGCGGCCGAGCGGCTGCGCCGGTCTGTCAGGAACCGTGGCCAGGTTCAGGTCCGTTTGCGTTTCGACCTCCGGCCTGGCCCCGACCGCCGATTTCAGCAGGCCTTCGAACATCTGCGGATTCGACTGATAGAGCATCGGGAACGACGCCGATGTTACGGCGAGCACGCTAAGGATGAGAAGATTGCGCAGCATGGACCGGCCTTCGTGAAGGCCCATGCTTATAGCGACATGGTGTTTGCCGCTTTAACGGACGCGGAAAGCGGTCGTTTGCGTAAATGATCGGTAAACGAGTGGCACGGTCATTTGGTCCCGTACATACGATCGCCGGCGTCGCCGAGGCCTGGCATGATGTAGCCCTTCTCGTTGAGCTGGCGGTCGATGGAAGCGGTGAAGACCGGGACATCGGGATGCGCCTTGGTGAAGCGCTCGAGGCCCTCTGGCGAGGCTAGCAGGCAGAGGAAGCGGATGTTGGTGGCGCCGCGCCCTTTCAGCTTGTCGATCGCCGCGATCGCCGAATTGGCGGTCGCCAGCATCGGATCGACGACGATCACCAGCCGGTCGGCGAGATCGCTCGGCGCTTTGAAGAAATACTCGACCGCTTCCAGCGTTTCGTGGTCGCGGTAGAGACCGATATGGGCGACGCGCGCCGCCGGCACCAGGTCGAGCAGGCCTTCGAGCAAGCCGTTGCCGGCGCGCAGCACCGAGGCGAAGACCAGCTTCTTGCCCTCCAGCGTCGGCGCTTCCATCGTCTCGATCGGCGTTTCGATCGTCGTCGTCGTCAGTTCGAGGTTGCGGGTGACCTCGTAGCCGAGCAGCAGTGAGATCTCGCGCAGCAGCCGCCGGAAGCCGGCCGTCGAGGTTTCCTTCTTGCGCATGATGGTCAGCTTGTGCTGGACAAGCGGGTGGTCGACGACAGTGACGCCCTGCATGGTGTTCTCCTAGCTGCGCAGTTAGTGAATGGTGAATAGTGAATAGTGAATAGGTTTGCGAGTCCTTGGTTTAGCGGAAAAACTCGCGGTTGACGGACCGAAGCGCCGGGTGAACCATTCACCATTCACCATTCACCATTCACCTGCCCTTGACGTCGAGCCGGCCCAGCAGCATTGCCCTGGTCTTCTTGTCGATGAAGGCGGCCTCGATGGCAGTTCTGGTGACGGCGGCGAGCGCCTTGTCGTTCATCGAAAAATGCTCTGCGGCAATGTCGTATTCGCGCTTCAGCGACGTCCAGAAATAGGGCGGATCGTCGGAGTTGAGCGTCACCTTGCAGCCCGCCGCCTGCAGTGCCGGAAAAGGATGATCGGCGAAACTGTCGAAGACCTTCAGCGCGATGTTGGAACTCGGACAGCACTCGAGCACGACGCCTTCGTCGGCGATGCGCCGGACAAGGTCGCGATTCTCGATGGCGCGCACGCCATGGCCGATGCGGGCGGGGCGGATGTGGTCGAGTGCGGCCTTGACACTCTCCCAGCCCATCAGTTCGCCGGCATGGACGGTGATACCGAGGCCGCCCTCCCGCGCGATTTCGAAGGCCCTGACATAATCCTCCAGATCGCCCATCCGCTCGTCGCCGGCGACGCCGAAGCCGGTGACCAGCGGATGCCCGCAGCGGGCCGCGAAGCGCGCCGCCTGCTCGATCGATTCGACGCCGGCGTTGCGCACGCCGGTGACGATCATGCGGCCTTCGATGCCGGTCTTGGCCTTGGCGCGCGCCATGCCTTCGCCGAGCGCGTCCGTATAGGCCTTGGGCGACAGGCCGGCCTTGCCGGCGTGGTCCGGCGAGGTGAAAATCTCGGAATAGATGGCGCCGTTGCGGGCGAGGCTGGTCAGGTAATGATCGGCCAGCCGCGCATAGTCTTCTTCCGTGCGGAACAGGTCGGAGGAGAAGTCATAGGCGGCGAGGAAGGAGGTGAAATCGTGCCAGACGAAAGAGCCGTTCTGAATGTAGGGCGAGGCGTCCTTGCCGTATTTCTGCGCCTGGCGGATGACGAGTTCGGGCGCCGCTGCCCCTTCGATATGGCAGTGCAGTTCCGCTTTAAAAGGCATGCAATCATCCCGTCAGGTCTGTCCAGCTCGTCGACATAAGTACGATTCACGACCGAGAAGCGCGGCCGAACACCGCGCCTTAAACAATAGCGTCGGCACCATCGATCGGCTATGGTCCCGCCGGTTTTATGGCGGATCAAAAATAATGTCGGTTGAGAGAACCACGGCCGTTGGCGGCATGGAGACCTCCTATGGTTTCAAGCGTGTAGGGGCAGGCGAGAAGCAGTCCCTGGTCAATGACGTTTTCCACAAGGTCGCGAACCGCTACGATCTGATGAACGACCTGATGTCGGCCGGGCTGCACCGGCTGTGGAAGGACGCCATGGTCACATGGCTCAATCCACCGAAACGACCGGGCTGGAGCGTTCTTGACGTTGCCGGCGGCACCGGCGACATCGCCTTCCGCATCGTCGAGGCGAGCGGCAGGAACGCCCATGCCACGGTTCTCGACATCAACGGATCGATGCTTGCCGTCGGCCGCGACCGGGCCGAGAAAAAGGGCCTGACGGCAAATACCGATTTCGTCGAGGCCAATGCCGAGGAGCTGCCTTTCACTGAGGCCAGTTTCGATGCCTACACGATCGCTTTCGGCATTCGCAACGTGCCGCGCATCGATGTGGCGCTTGCGGAAGCCTATCGCGTGCTCAAGCCCGGCGGGCGCTTCCTTTGCCTCGAATTTTCCGAGGTCGACATGCCCCTGCTCGACAAGGTCTATGAGGCGTGGTCGTTCAACGCCATCCCCAGGATCGGCAAGGCGGTGACCGGTGACGACGAGCCCTATTCCTATCTGGTCGAATCGATCCGCAAATTTCCCAATCAGCAGAATTTTGCGGCGATGATTTCCCGCGCTGGCTTCGACCGCGCTTCCTTTCGCAATTATTCCGGCGGCATAGCTGCGCTTCATTCGGGCTGGAAGCTTTGAGGCGAGCGCAGTCATGAGCAGTGTCGGCGCTGGTTTCAGGCTCGTGCGCGCCGGCTGGGTGCTGGTCCGCGAAGGCGTCGTCGCGGCGCTGCCGGGCGACGAGCTCTTCGGCCTGCCGAAACTCGGCTGGCGGATGGCGCGGCTGTTCACCCGCCGCCGCGCGCTCGCCTATGAGCGTGGCGACCGGCTGGCCAAGGCCGTCGTCCGGCTCGGCCCATCCTATGTCAAGCTCGGCCAGTTCCTGGCGACCCGGCCCGATGTCGTCGGCAACGACATAGCGCTCGATCTCGCCATGCTGCAGGACAAGATGCAGACATTTCCGCAGGCCGAGGCCATTGCGGCGATAGAGGGCTCGCTCGGGCGCAAGGTCGGCGAACTCTACGCCAGTTTCGGCGAGGCCGTCGCCGCGGCTTCGATCGCCCAGGTCCATATCGCGGAAACCCTGGAGAACGGCGTCGGTTCACGGGTGGCGGTGAAGGTCATCCGGCCGGGCGTGCGGCGCCGCTTCTTTCGCGATCTCGAAAGCTATTTCCTGGCTGCTCGCCTCCAGGAAAAATACATCCCGTCGTCGCGCCGGCTGCGGCCGGTCGAAGTGACCGAGACGCTGGCGCAGACCACCAAGATCGAAATGGATCTGAGGCTCGAGGCGGCAGCGCTTTCGGAGCTCGGCGAGAACACCAAGGACGACCCCGGCTTTCGCGTTCCGTCCGTTGATTGGGAGCGTACCGGCCGCGATGTGCTGACCATGGAATGGGTCGACGGCATCAAGATGAACGACATTGCCGGCCTCGCTGCCGCCGGCCACGATCTGAAGGCGATCGCCGCCAATCTGGTCCAGTCGTTCCTGCGCCATACGCTGCGTGACGGTTTTTTCCATGCCGACATGCATCCCGGAAACCTGTTCGTCGAGCCTAATGGCACCATCGTCGCTGTCGATCTCGGCATTGCCGGCCGGCTCGGCAAGAAGGAGCGCCGTTTTCTCGCTGAAATCCTCTACGGCTTCATCACCCGTGACTATCTGCGCGTCGCCGAAGTGCATTTCGAGGCCGGCTACGTGCCGCGCCGGCATAATGTCGCTGCGTTCGCCCAGGCTATCCGGGCGATCGGCGAGCCGATCCACGGCCAGCCGGCCGAGACTATCTCGATGGCCAAGCTCTTGGCGCTTCTGTTCGAGGTGACCGATCTCTTCGATATGGCGACGCGCTCCGAACTGGTGCTGCTGCAGAAGACCATGGTGGTGGTCGAGGGCGTCGCCCGCACCCTCGACCCGGCCTTCAACATGTGGAAGACGTCCGAACCGGTGGTCGGCGGCTGGATATCGGGCAATCTCGGCCCGCGTGCTCTGCTGGCCGACGCACGCGACGGTGCCAGCGCACTGCTGGCGCTGGCCCGCCAGGCCCCGGATCTCGCCGCCCGCACCGAGCGGCTGTCGCGCGAGATCGACCTGATGGCCGAACACGGGCTGCGTTTCGATGAAAGGACGGCGCACGCCATTGGCAAGGCCGAGGCGCGCTATAGCAGATCCGGCCGGCTGGCGCTGTGGGTGATCGCGCTGACGCTGGTCTATATGGCCTGGAAGCTGCTCTGAATGCTAGCAATGACAGCAGTGCTGTCATTGCAGTCATGCTCCGGTGTCGCTATATTAGGTCGCGGGAGCGCGATCATGGCCCGGATTACTGTCCGCAATGTGGATGAGAGTGTCATGCGGCGACTGCGTGAGCGTGGCGCCGCGCGTGGCGTTTCCATGGAGCAGGAGGCGCGAGACGTGCTCGCCGCATCCGTTGGGCTTCCGACGACCAAAGGTTTCGACTGGTCGGGCATTGCAGCCGAGGACCAAGCCAAGTTCAGACCGACGACACGGGGGCAAGGGTAGTTATGGGCACCCTGACCATTCGCAATCTCGACGACGATCTGAAGCAAAGGCTGCGCGAGCGGGCGGCTAGACATGGTGTGTCAATGGAGCAGGAGGCAAGAAGTCTGTTGCTGAAGGATGTGGCAGCCGCCAAAGAACGTGACGGGGATTTTGTTACGGCGGAGGAAATCCTCGAATTCGGCCGACGACTGCAACAAGCGGACTTCGATCAGAAGAAATTCACTGATGACCTCTGGTCCTTCATCGAGGAGGAATGACCGTGGTGGTCGACACCTCAGCGATCGTGGCCATCCTGAAGCAGGAGCCCGATGCTCCGGCGATCGCCCAGCGCCTCGCCGGAAATCAGCAGATATTGATGAGCGCCGCGACTCTGATGGAATGTGGAACAGTAATTGTTCGACGCTATGGCGCGGCCGGCACGGCCGAGTTGACGGGCCTTCTTGCTAGACTAAAAGTCACGATCGTCGCTCTCTCCGCCGAACATGCGCAGGTCGGAATTGAAGCCTATGCATTCTATGGCCGAGGTACTGGCCATCGCGCCAATCTCAACATGGGCGACTGTTTCGCCTACGCTCTGGCCAAGACGCGAAACCTGCCGCTGCTTTTCAAGGGCGACGATTTCATCCATACCGACATCGAACCGGCGCTGAAGCCGGCATGACTTTGGACAAGGACTGGTTTCGGGCATGACCCTTTCCGGCAAGCGCATCCTGCTGATCATCGGCGGTGGTATCGCCGCCTATAAGGCGCTCGACCTGATCCGCCGGCTGCGCGAGCGCGGCGCTGCCGTGCGTGTCGTCATGACCGCTGCGGCGCAGGAGTTCGTCACCACGTTATCGGTTGGAGCGCTGTCGGCCGACCACGTCTTCACCGATTTGTTCGATCGCAATGACGAGCACGATGTCGGCCATATCCGCCTGTCGCGCGAGACCGATCTTGCGGTCGTGGCGCCGGCCACCGCCGATCTGATGGCGAAGCTTGCCAACGGCCACGCCAACGACCTCGCCTCCACCGTGCTTCTCGCCACCGACAAGCGGGTTTTGATGGCACCGGCCATGAACCCAAAAATGTGGTCGCATCCGGCGACCCGGCGCAACCGGGCGACGTTGCAGAAGGACGGCATCGCATTCATCGGCCCGGCGAAGGGCGAGATGGCCGAGAGCAACGAGGCGGGCGAAGGCCGAATGGCCGAGCCGCTGGAAATCGTCGCCGCTATCGAGGCGCTGCTCGATATCAGGCCGAAGCCGCTGGCAGGCAGAAAGATCATCGTCACCTCAGGGCCGACGCATGAGCCGATCGACCCGGTGCGGTACATCGCCAACCGTTCGTCCGGCAAGCAGGGCCATGCCATCGCGGCGGCGCTGGCCAGGCTAGGCGCCGATGTGCACCTCGTCTCCGGTCCGGTCGGCATTGCTGATCCGGCCGGCGTCACCACGCTGCATGTCGAAACCGCAAATGAGATGAAGGACGCGGTCGAACAGCTGCTGCCGGCGGACGCGGCCGTGTTCGTCGCGGCGGTCGCCGACTGGCGCAGCGAGACTTCAGCCGGCGAGAAGATCAAGAAGGTGGCGGGCGAGGGGCCGCCGGCGCTGCAGATGATCGAAAACCCTGATATTCTTGCCGGTGTCGGTCACCACAAGAAGCGGCCCAGCCTGGTCGTCGGCTTTGCCGCCGAGACGCAGGATCTCGTTCGGAACGCCGAGGCCAAGCTTGCGAAGAAGGGCGCCGATTTCATCGTCGCCAACGACGTGTCCCACGAAGGTGGGGTGATGGGCGGCGACCGCAACCGGGTGCGGATCGTCTCGAAGGCGGGTGTCGACGAATGGCCCGAGATGAGCAAGGACGAGGTGGCGACGCGGCTTGCAACACTGATCGCCGAGCGGCTTAAGACGATTACTGTCTAGCCCGTCGCTTCCTGTGGCCGGGCTGCCGGTACCGAGATCCTGAGGGCGGCGAGGCATCCCAGACTCCCCAGCGGCACGAAGGCGAGGAACAGCCAGGTGGCGACGTTCGCCGCCGCCTCACGGTTGAGGCCTTCGGAAAAACCGCTGGCGTTGGCGACGATGCCGGTCAACGCGGCACCGACCGCATAGCCGATGCGCTGCATCGTCGGCACGGCGGCAGAGGCGATCGTCTGCTCGCCGTCACTGGCCGATGCCACGATCGCGCGTGTGACGAAGGGCCAGGCAATGCCGAAGCCGCCGCCCTGCAGCAAGGCGCAAAACAGGATCAGCGGAATCGAACCCGCCGGCACAGCATAGGCGAAACCGGCGATGCCTGTCGCGATCATCAGTGCGCCGCTGGTGATGATCAGCCTCTCGCGTTCCGGCGGCGCATTGGCGACGAGAATCGACAGGATCGACCAGGCGATCGATTCGGCGGCGATGATGTAGCCGGTGGTCAGGATCGGAATGCCGTGCAGGCTGGTCAGAAGCAGCGGTCCGTAGACGGCGAAGGAACAGGTCGCCACGGAGAAGGCGGCGACCATGGTCATGCCTGCGCCGACCGGCGAGCGCCATGAGAACAGCCGCGACGGGAACAGCCGCGAGCGCGGCTTCAGCGCATCTATGCGGATGAACAGCGCAAGCCCGATCAGGCCGAGGGTAAGCAGCAGGGACGAGCGCAGCAGGGCAATGTCGACACCGGCCGTGGCGATCAGCACGACGCTGACGGCCAGGCAGCCGAGCGCGGCAAAGGGGAACGGCGGCGCCGTTCCAGTGACCGCCCGGGGCCGGGTTGCCTCGGGCGTGTCGAGCACGATAAAGCTCGCCAGCGCCATGGCCGTGCCGCCGACCGTGAAGACGCCGAAAGCCCAGCGCCAGGAGAGCAGCTCGGTCATCAACGCACCTAGCACCGGCCCGCTGAAAGCGGCGACGCCCCAGATCGCCGACATGACGCCGAAAAGCTGCGGCCAGATGGCGCGTGGAAACAGCCGCTCGACCGAGACGAAGGCCAGCGACACCAGCGCGCCGCCGCCAAAACCCTCAATCAGGCGCCCGGCCAGGAACAGCGGCATGGAGGGCGCGATGGCGCAGACCAGGGCGCCGGCCGCATAAAGCAGGGCGGCGACCACCATATTGGTGCGCAGGGCGACATAGCTCACCAGCCGTCCGGCGGCAGCGCCGGCGACGATTGCGCCGAGCTCGTAGATCGCCAGCGACCAGCCGACCAGCTGAACGTCGGCGAGTTCGCCGACCATGGCCGGCATCACCGTTGCCACCATGGTTTCGTTGGTGGCGTGCAGCAGGATGCCGAGGCTGATGAAGCAGAAGCGCGCCAGATCGCCGCTCGCCCACAGCGCGCGCCAATCGACCCTGTTTGTGCTGGTTTCGGTCACCGCGCCCTCCCGAACTTTCTTATACGCCGTTAAAAAATGGTGGAGCGCTCTTCGTCTCCATGGGCACGCGGCGCTTCGGGGACGGGTTGTAAAACCTCAACCGCAGTTGAGCTCAAGCGGTTTTTTTGCGGGTGCGCTGAGATGCTGATAAACGCGGGAACTCAGGGTGATCGAAGATTGGCGATCATGGCGTCAGCGATGATCATCCTTTGGCATGCCGGTTTTCCAAAAATCATGCGGCGCGGAACAGCTTATCCTGTTCCGCGCCGCATGCAGAGTTACGTTTATGGCGCTTACTTATTTGAAAGAGTGGATCAGCTCCAGTGAGGTGACGGCGACTGCCAGGTTGACACCGGTCTGCGCCTGTACGTTGAGAGGGCTGCAGCGAGAAGGCGCTGTTCAGTCCGCCGACCAGAAGGTTGGCGCCGCCGCCGGTCACCAGGCTGGCCTCGGCGTTGACGCCATAATAGCTGCCGGCAAGATCGCCGGAATCACTATCGCGGGTGGCCGCCAGAACCGCCCATATCAATTCGCCCTGGTGCGTTCTGCCGACGTCGACGCCGAGCTTGGAAATGACCCCGGTATAGGCTTCGGGGGGACCGCCATGATGGGGGCGAAAGGTGCAGGCCACGCCCTTGTTGGATGTGACGATATAGCCGGTGCCGCCGTCGATGGTGCAGTCAAGTACGCCGAGCTCCAGCCTGCCCGCGCTGGCAGGGGCAGCGAGCACCGTGGCGGCGAGGGCGGCGGCACAGGCGAGTTTCTTGATCATGGGAGGGGTCCTTTCGCGAATTGCCTTGAACAACGGCTAAGCGTCCCGAGCGTTCCGCCGAAAACTTGGCGCGATCAAGGCGGGCGTCAATGCACAGTCATTGAAGGTTTCGAAGCGATGCCAAACGGCAGGCCTGCCATATCAGGCCGAAAAGCCGCCGTCGGTCAGCCGGTACTGGTGCGGGCCAGGCCGTCCTTGGCCGGCTGATAGGTCGGGTTGAGGCGCACGGCCTCGCGGTAGGATTTTGCCGCCTTGGCCTTGTCGCCGCGCCGCTCGTAGATCAGCGCCTGGTTGGACCAGGCTTCGGCATTCTTGCCGTCGAGCTTGATCGCCATGTTGATATCGGCGAAGGCATTGTCCTCATCGTTCATGGCGAGGTAGGAGAGGCCGCGGCCATTGTAGGGTTCGGCGGCGTCCGGCGCCAGCGAGATGGCGGTCGAGAAATCCTCGATGGCGAAAGCGTGCTGGCCCTGGCTCTGATAGATCAGGCCGCGATTGTGATAGGCACGCGCATCTGTCGTGTCGAGCTGGATCGCCTTCTGGAAATCGTTGAACGCTTCCTGGATGCGGCCGGCTTTGCGGTAGAGATTGCCGCGGCCGATATAGGCGGCGTCATAGTCGGGATTGATCTGGATCGAGCGGTTGTAGTCGGCAAGCGCGGCCGCCTGGTCGCCGAGGAAGCGCTGGATGAGAGCGCGGTTCGAATAGGCCTGGTAGAAATTCGGATTGAGCTGGATGGCGGTGTTGAAGTCCTTGAGCGCAGCCTGATACTGGCCGCCGCGGCCATAGGCCGAACCGCGTACATTGTAGCCTTCGGGATCCTGGGGGCTGCGCTGGATAACGGCCGACAGCGAGGAGATGTTTTCGGCCGACCCCTGTGCCTTGTCGATGTTGGTGAATTCGCCGGTCGGGGCTGTCTGGCAGCCGGCGAGCGCCAAGGCGGAAAGCAGGGCTACCGTCAGGGCGAAGCGGCGCATTGCGGTTCTGCGCTCTACGCTTGTTGCATTCATGTCTGCTCTGTCCTCACTGCCCGCCGCGCCGTCAGGTCTGTTCCGTCTCCGAACCGGCCCTCTCCGAACTGGTCGAATTCAACAAAAAGGTGGCGGCGATTACGCATCGCGCCACCCTGGGTATCCTTCGAAAAGGACGAAAAATTGGCGTCAGAACCGCGGCGGACGCGGAGCACCTGCACCAGCAGCACCAGCCGCCACCGGGCGCGGCGTCATCGGCAGCAGACCCTCGCGCTGGGCGCGCTTGCGGGCCAGCTTGCGGGCGCGGCGAACGGCTTCCGCCTTTTCGCGGGCGCGCTTCTCGGAAGGCTTTTCATAATGTCCACGCATCTTCATTTCGCGGAAGATGCCTTCGCGCTGCATCTTTTTCTTGAGCGCGCGAAGCGCCTGATCAACATTGTTGTCGCGGACGAGTACCTGCACGGGCAATCCTGTCTTTCGGGTTTGTTAACAACAGGCAAGTGGCCATAGTCGCTTGCCTCCGCGGCGGTCTACACCACGAATTGTGGCGGCTGATAGCAGAATCATGCCGCTCTGTCCACTGCCGAAACGAAAAACCCGCCTCGGCGGCGGGTCGTGGGCGCAAATCAGCACTATGCGCAAATCAATAGCATAACTGCCGCCAAAAGCAAGGAATTACGACCCCTGGTAGTAGATTTGCCTTATCGGAGGGGCTCTCCGCGCCGATGAGAGCGATCGTTGGCGTTTTCTCCGCCACTGATGAATCCTGCTGCCTCAATCCAGCAAAACGGTCCGCCTGACTTATCGACGAAGGAACAACCTTGTTCCTCAATGGTTGTTCTCGCGAAGCAAGCACAGGAGAAATCGATGTCAGATACCCGTGAGTGGCTCGTCCAGTGGCTCAGGGACGCGCATGCGATGGAGGAGCAGGCCGAAACCATGCTGAACGGACAGCTGAGCCGGCTGGAAAGCTATCCCGAGCTCCGTAAGCGCATTAGCCTGCACGTCGACGAGACGAAGGGGCAAGCTGCGCGCCTCAGAACCTGCCTCGAAAGATTGGGCGAGGATACATCCACGCTGAAGGACGCCGGCGGCAAGCTGCTGGCGATGGCACAGTCCCTGAGCGGCGTCTTCGCCGGCGACGAGGTGATGAAAGGCTCACTGGCGAGCTACACCTTCGAGCACATGGAGATCGCATCCTACACGATCCTCATCGCAGCCGCCGAATCCCTTGGCGAAACAGAAGTCGCCCGGGCTTGCGAAGAAAATCTGCGTGAGGAGGAGGCGATGGCCGAGTGGCTGAAAAACAAGCTGCCCGCGACTACGGAGCAGTTCCTGGCTCGCTCGGGGTCGGACAGCGACAATGCCAAACGATGAGGACAACAGGCCGGCGGGCAACGTGAAACGACCTTCGGTGTGGCGGGCTTACAGCTATGCCTGGATTACCCTGGGCTTCTTCATCATTTCGATCATCGGCCACTGGGTTTTCGGCTGGTTCGCCTATCTCGACGAGCAGCGAGCGCTGGGCCAACCGCCCGAGTTCGGCGGCTATCTGATCGAGATGAGCCGCGACACGCTCGAGAACTGGCAATCGGAATTCCTGCAGCTGCTCTGGCAGGTCGGTGGCCTGGCGTTCCTGCTCTTCGTCGGATCGCCGCAATCGAAGGAGAGCACCGACCGGATGGAGGCCAAGATCGACGCGCTTCTCAGGCTTGTCGATCCGAAGAAGGGCAAGGAGGCGATTCGCGAACTGGACCTGCAGTATGACGGCCGCCACACCGACGAGCCGCACGCCCACCGGGACTAATCTGGGAATGGAAATGTGGCCCGGAGCCGATCACCCTCCGGGCCCGTTTAATGGTCCTTGCATTCGCAACAGAGCAAGCGGCGACAGGCGCTCCCTCTATGCCGTGGCCAAATGAAGCCGCTCGAAATCCTCGAAGAACTCGCCGTAGTCGCAGGTTATTTCCTCGCCCGCCGCTATGTCGCGGATCGCGGTTGCCCCGCCATACTGCGAAAAATCCGTGTTCGGCCTTTCGGCGTGGTTCATGAAGCGGCCATTGTCGACTTCATAGACCATGAATCCGGGCCGGTCCGGGCTTGGATAGGCATATCTGTCGAGCAATTCCCTGAGGTGCGGCGGCGCCGCCTCATATTTTTCCATTGGAATCAGCCGGTCGAAATCCGGATCGAGCCGCCAGATCGGCGTCCCTTTCCGGACCGGCTCGGCGGCAAAGACGCCGACGCCTTCGATTGCGCTCGCGGCGATATAGGTCCTGATCAGCAGCATGTTTTAGGCCCGTCTTCGAACAGAAGTGTCCGAAGAAATCGCCAAATCGCGCTGGAAAGCAAGACCGCTTTTGCGACATTGCGGCTTGCTTGCCCACGCGGGAAACGCCTCACGTCCGGCTGATCGAGACGCCGCCATCGGCAAACAGCGCGGTTCCGGTGGTGAAGCTCGATGCATCCGACGCCAGGAAGAGCGCCGAGCGGGCGATCTCTTCAGGCTCGGCGACGCGCTTCAAGGCATGCAGGTTTTCGACGAAGGCTCGCGATTCAGGTGTCTTGAACGTTGCCGAAGGCGTATCGGTGCCGCCCGGCAAAAGTGCGTTGATCCGCACGCCTTTGGCGCCGTATTCGGCGGCAAGCACCTGCGTCAATCCGATCAGCCCGGCCTTGCTTGCGGCATAGCTGGTCATGCCGGGCATGCCGACCGTGTGGCCGACAAAGGTAGAGGTGAAGATCAGCGATCCGCCGCCGCGTTCGACCATCGCCGGCACCTGATATTTTGCACCAAGGAACGCGCTGGTCAGGTTGGTGTCGAGCGTCTCTTGCCAGCCCTCCAGCGACAACTCCGAAATCGAACCCATCTTGCCGACCGAGCCGGCGTTGTTGAAGGCGATATCGAGACCGCCGAACCGGCCAACCGCCAGGTCGACAAGGGCTTTGGCATAGGCCTCGTCGCGGACATCGCCGGCAAGGGCAAAGGCCGTGCCGTCGGCGTCTTCGATTTCGGCAACGAGTGCGTCCAGCTCTGCCTGGCGACGGGCAGCGATGACCACCTTGGCGCCTTCCTCGGCAAAGAGTTTTGCCGTGGCGCGGCCGATGCCGGAACTGGCGCCGGTGACGATGGCGACCTTGTCGGTAAGTGCGAACATTTTTGCATCCTTTTTTTCACGCCAGCTTTGCCGGCAATCGGATGCTTGGTCGCAGATCGAGGCGGGGCGAGCCACCCGATACCTGCGAAAGGCGCCCTGACGAGTGGCCGTTCGGTCCGCCGCTTTGGATGGGTCTTTTTTGTCGTGGCGCAAAACGGCAAGCGCCGTCGCAAACAGCGCAAGGCTGGCAGCGCTGTTTCGCTAGTGATACACCTCGCGCGCCGGGGCTCGATTGGATGCCAGGTCGCTATCTGCGAGGCCAGAACGTTGAAAAAATACTCGGTATTCGCCATCGCCCGCGAGGCCATGCGCGGCCACAAGGGCTGGGAGGAACAGTGGTCCTCGCCAGAGCCGAAGAAGGAGTACGACGTCATCATCGTCGGCGCCGGCGGCCATGGCCTGGCCACCGCCTATTATCTCGCCACGGTGCACGGCATCACCAATGTCGCGGTACTGGAAAAGGGCTGGCTCGGCGGCGGCAACACCGGCCGCAACACCACCATCATCCGCTCCAACTACCTCTATGACGAAAGCGCCGGCATCTACGACCATGCGCTAAAACTGTGGGACGGGCTCAGCCAGGAGCTCAATTACAACGTCATGTATTCGCCGCGCGGCGTGATGATGCTGGCGCACAATGTGCACGACATCCAGGTGCTGAAGCGCCACGTCCATGCCAACCGTCTGAACGGCATCGACAACGAATGGCTGACGCCGGAAGCCGCCAAGGAATTCTGCCCGCCGCTCAACATTTCGCGCGATGCCCGCTATCCGGTGATGGGCGCCACCTTGCAGCGTCGCGGCGGCACGGCGCGTCACGATGCCGTCGCCTGGGGCTATGCGCGCGGCGCTTCGGCGCGCGGCGTCCACATCATCCAGAATTGCGAAGTCACCGGCGTCAAGCGGGCGCCGAACGGCGCGGTCACCGGCGTCGAGACGACGCGCGGTTTCATCGGCGCCAAGAAGGTCGGCGTCGTTGCCGCCGGCCATTCGTCCGTCATCATGAACATGGGCGGCGTGCGCATGCCGCTGGAAAGCTATCCGCTGCAGGCGCTGGTGTCGGAGCCGGTCAAGCCGGTCTTCCCCTGCGTGGTGATGTCGAACACGGTGCACGCCTATATCTCGCAGTCCGACAAGGGCGAGCTGGTCATCGGCGCCGGCACCGACCAGTATGTCTCGTATTCGCAGACCGGCGGATTGCACATCCTCCAGCACACGCTCGACGCCATCTGCGAGATGTTCCCGATGTTCACCCGCATGAAGATGCTGCGCTCGTGGGGCGGCATCGTCGACGTGACTCCCGACCGCTCGCCGATCCTGGCCAAGACGCCGGTGCCCGGCCTCTATGTCAATTGCGGCTGGGGTACGGGCGGCTTCAAGGCAACGCCAGGCTCGGGTCATGTCTTTGCGCACACCATCGCCAGGGACGATCCGCACCCGATCAACGCGCCCTTCACCATCGAGCGCTTCCGCACCGGCCGCCTCATCGACGAGGCGGCAGCGGCAGCGGTGGCGCATTGATGATGGCCCGCTTGGTGATGTTGGGCCAGCGGCTTTGCGATCAACCGGTCGGCGCCCGCGTCGGCCATGGCGAATTGTAGGAACAACCATGCTTCTCATCCGCTGCCCCTATTGCGAGGAAGAGCGTCCGGAACTCGAATTCCGCAACGCCGGCGAGGCGCATATTGCGCGTTCGGCAGACATGGCCGCGACAAGCGATGACGACTTCGAAAAGTTCTTCTTCATCCGCTCGAATCCCAAAGGCATCATCTATGAGCGCTGGCGGCACATGCATGGCTGCGCGCGGTTCTTCAATGCCGTGCGCGATACCGTCAGCGACAGGTTCCTGATGACCTACAAGGCCGGCGAGCCGAAGCCCGCGAAGCTGCCGGGAGCCTCCAAATGATCGCAGCGTTCCGCATTCCCCGCGCCGGGCGCCTCAAGCAGGCAGAGACGGCCCGCTTCAGCTTCGACGGCCGGTCCTATGCCGGTGTCGAGGGCGATACGCTGGCCTCGGCGCTGCTCGCCAACGGCGTCCACCTGGTCGGCCGCTCGTTCAAATACCACCGGCCGCGCGGGTTTCTGTCCGCCGGCGCGGAAGAGCCCAATGCGCTGGTCGAGATCAAGCGCGACGCAGCGCGCAAGACGCCGAATGTCCGCGCTACCGTGCAGGAGCTCTATGACGGGCTGACGGCGCAGTCGCAGAACCGCTGGCCGTCGCTTTCCTTCGACGTCAGTGCGGTCGGCGACATCGCCTCGCCGCTGCTTTCGGCCGGCTTCTACTACAAGACCTTCATGTGGCCGAAGTCCGCCTGGAAGACCCTTTACGAGCCAAAGATCCGTGCTGCGGCCGGCCTCGGCGTCGCCCCCGATCAGCCGGATCCCGACCATTATTCGGCGCGCTACGCTCATTGCGACGTGCTGGTGCTGGGCGGTGGCGCCGCCGGCATCGCCGCCGCACTTGCCGCGGCCGAAACCGGCGTGCGCGTCATCCTTGCCGACGAGCAGGCGGATTTCGGCGGCAGCCTGCGCTTCGAGAGCGGCGCGAAGATCGACGGCCAGGACGGTTTTGCCTGGGCGCAAGGTGCAGTCGCGACGCTCAAGGCCATGGATAATGTCCGCGTGCTGTCCCGCACCACGGCCTTCGGCTATTACGCGCAGAATTTCGTCGGGCTGGTCGAGCGCATCAGCGATCATTTGCAGAACCCCGGCCGCGAGCTGCCGCGCGAACGGCTCTGGCAGGTCCGCGCCAAGCGCGTCGTGCTGGCGACCGGCGCCATCGAGCGCCACATGGTGTTTGCCGACAATGACCGGCCCGGCATCATGCTGGCGTCGGCGGCGCGCACCTATCTCAACCACTATGGCGTCGCCGTCGGCAGGAATGTCGGCGTCTATACGGCCAATGATTCCGCCTATGCAGCGGCGATCGACCTCAAGAAAGCCGGCGTCGGCGTGGCGGCGATAGTCGACCTGCGCGACAACCCGACCGCGGCGCTGATCGACGAGGCGAGGGCGCTCGGCATCGAGGTCAATTTCGGCCGCGCAGTGGTCCGCGCCGGCGGCAAATTGCGCGTCTCGTCGATGACCGTGCAGCCAAAGAACGGCGGCGGCGAGCGCACCATCCCGGTCGACGCGATCCTGATGTCGGCGGGCTGGACGCCGTCGGTGCATCTGTTCTCGCAATCGCGCGGCAAGGTCGCCTTCAACGACGAGACCAAGCGCTTCGTGCCCGGTGTCTATGCGCAGGACTGCGTTTCGGTCGGCGCCTGCAACGGCACGGACGGGCTGTCGGCGACGATCGACGAGGCCTATGCAGCGGGCGCCATGGCGGCCAAGGGTGCGGGCCCCAAGAATGCCGGCGCCAGCGCCGCCAAGGGAACCAAGCCGAAGGTCGATGCCAGCGAGAACTGGTCGCGCGGTATGCTGGGTGCGGCGCCCGGCGCCGGGCCGGATACGACGGTCAAGGCCTTTGTCGATTTCCAGAACGACGTCACCGCCAAGGATATCCGCCAGGCGGTGCATGAAGGCATGCGTTCGATCGAGCACGTCAAGCGCTTCACCACCAACGGCATGGCGACCGACCAGGGCAAGACCTCGAACATGCACGGCCTGGCGATTGCCGCCGAGACGCTGGGGAAGCCAATCCCGCAGGTCGGGCTGACGACGTTCCGGGCGCCCTACACGCCTGTCACCTTCGGCTCGATCGTCGGCCATGCGCGGGGTCCGCTCTTCGACCCAACCCGCGAGACGGCGATCCATCCCTGGGCCGAGGCTCAAGGTGCGGTGTTCGAGGATGTCGGCCAATGGAAGCGCGCCTGGTATTTTCCGAAGGCGGGCGAGGACATGCACGCCGCCGTCGATCGTGAGTGTGTCACGGTGCGAAAAACGGCCGGCCTGTTCGATGCCTCGACGCTGGGCAAGATCGAGGTGGTCGGGCCGGATGCGGCGAAGTTCATGGAACTGCTCTACACCAATCCGTGGGAGAAACTGGAGCCCGGCCGCTGCCGCTATGGTATCATGCTGCGCGAGGACGGTTTCATCTATGACGACGGTGTCGTTGGCAGGCTTGCACCCGACCGTTTCCATGTAACGACAACGACGGGCGGCGCCCCGCGTGTCATGAACCATATGGAGGATTACCTTCAGACCGAGTTCCCGCATCTCAATGTCTGGCTGACCTCGATCACCGAGCAGTGGGCGGTGATCGCCGTGCAGGGACCGAAGTCACGCGAGATCATCGCGCCGCTGGTCGAAGGCATCGACATGTCGGACGAGGCGCTGCCGCACATGTCGGTGCGCGAGGGCAGGATTTGCGGCGTGCCGACAAGGCTGTTCCGCATGTCGTTCACCGGCGAGCGCGGCTTCGAGGTCAACGTGCCGGCCGATTACGGCCAGGCCGTCTGGGAAGCGCTGTGGGACGAGGGCCAGAAGCACAGCGCATGTGCCTACGGCACCGAGGCGATGCACGTGCTGCGTGCGGAAAAGGGCTACATCATCGTCGGCCAGGACACCGACGGCACGGTGACGCCAAACGATGCCGGGCTCGACTGGGCGGTCGGCAAGAAGAAGACCGACTTCGTCGGCATTCGCGGCATGGCGCGGCCGGACCTTGTCGCCAAGGGCCGCAAGCAGCTTGCCGGGCTGAAGACCAAGGACCCTAAGGTGGTGCTGGAAGAAGGTGCCCAGATCGTCGGCGATCCGAAGCAGGCGATCCCGATGACCATGATCGGCCATGTCACCTCGAGCTATTGGTCGGAAAATTGCGGCCGCTCGATCGCGCTGGCTCTGGTTGCCGGCGGCCGCGATCGGATGGGCGAGACGCTTTACGTGCCGATGCCCAACGGGACGATCGAGGTGGAGGTCACCGGCATGGTGTTCTTCGACGAGAAGGGAGAGCGCCTGAATGGCTAAGGCTGCCGCGAAGAAATCTACCGCCGCTGCTCCGTCGGTCGAACGCCGCCCGGCTCTCGCCGGTCAGGAGCTTTCCGCAACCGGCGTCACGCTTGCCGTCTTGCCACCGGCGGAGCGCATTTCGCTGCGCGCGCCGGGCGCCTCGGTCGCGGCGCTTTCGAAGGCGCTCGGCGTGGTCCTGCCGCAAAAACCCAAAACCTCGGCGGCAAAGGCCGGGCGCACGGCATTGTGGCTTGGGCCAGACGAATGGCTGGTCATCGACGAGGCCGGAAAAGACCCGCTCGCCGACTGCGCTGAGGTGGCCGTGCTGCATTCGGCGGTCGGCGTCTCACATCGCAACGTCGCCATATCGGTTATCGGCCCGGCGGCTGCGGCAACAATCAATTCAGGCTGCCCGCAGGATCTGTCGCTCGACGCCTTTCCGGTCGGCGCGGCGTCGCGCACCATTCTGGGCAAGGTCGAAATCGTGCTGCTGCGCACCGCGACCGACGCGTTCCGCGTTGAATGCTGGCGTTCCTTTTCCGATTATGTCTTTACTTTCCTGTCGGAGACGGCAGGCGACGCAGCGGCTTAGGAACACTCGCTCCGCTCGGCCGTTGCCGGAGCAAGCCGAGGGAGCCGGAGCAAGCCGAGGGAGAATGTCGATGCCGTCGAAGTCCGCGCCGAATCCACCGGTCCAGAAGACGCCGGCCGTTCGCTCGTTCGAACACGAGCAGCACGACGAACCAAACATCGAAGAGGAACTCGAGGAAGGACTCGAGGACACGTTTCCGGCCAGCGATCCGGTGTCGATTACCGGGACTTCCATTTCCGGTGCTCCCGCAAGACCCGGCAAGGCCAAGATCGTGGCCGGAATGAAGAAGCGCAGGAAATAACTTCCATCAGGCTCCGGCGGAGTCGGGCTGAAATGGCTATGAAAACGGGCGGTCAGGATTTCCTGCCGCCCTTTGTTTTCGAACGTCAGAACGTGCTGGGCACGATCCACGGATCGATGTCGATGCCAAGCCGCGGGTCCTTGTTTTCAGTCGAGCCCTTGTGAGTCGCCGTGCCTGTCTTCTCGACCGATCCGGTCGCGCCGCAATCGAGCTTGATGTTGGTGTCGGCGCAGGCTGCGGCCGGGGCCTGCTTGCCGGGCTGGCTCTGGCCGGCGTAGGCCGCGCCCGAGAATGCCAGGACCGCCACGAGGGTGAAGATTGGCTTTTTCATCATCTGTCTCCGGTTCAACCGCTGAATTTTCCGTACATGTACGATGTTGCGTACATATACGCCAGACAATCGCGGGGTTCAAGTCAGAAGTCGTACATGTACGAACAATTTTACTTGAATGTTGGGGATCTTCTTGCAACGGCACGCGCCGAGTACGCGGCGCCGTTCACCCGTGCCGTACAAGGTCTTCAGCTATCCGAAACCGAAGGGACCCTTCAGCAGTTGACCGGCGTCTCGGTCAGCGGCGGCACGTCCTGTGTGGCCAGCGCGCCAAGCGTGAAGTCGCACATCCGCTTCACAAAAGCCTGCTGGTCGCCGAACGGATAGAAGGGAAAGGTGATCAGCAGCGAGATCGTGCCGTGGCCGACCGCCCACAGCATGGTGGCAATGGCGCGCGGATCGCCCTTAAGCCTGCCGGCGGCGACGCAGGCCTCGACCCTTTTGATCAGCACATTCATCAACGGGTTGCCCTCCTGCATCTCGGCGAAGGTCCTGCCTTCCGGGGGCTTGACCTTTTCGGTCATGAACACCGTGCGATATTCGTTGGGATTGCCAAGGCCGAAAGCCGCGTATTCGGTCATAACCACCTGCAGCGCCTCGATCGGATCGCGGGCCGGGTGATCCTCGATACGCTTGGCCAGAGTCTCGAACGCATCCTCGGCCAGTGCGAACAAGATGTCCTGCTTGTCGGCAAAATAGGAATAGACCGACATCGGCGCATAGCCGACGCGCTTGGCCAGCTTGCGGATGGTGAGGCCTTCATAGCCTTCCTCCTGTACGAGCTTGTGCGCTGCATCGACAAGTTCGGAGCGCAGTTCGGCCTTTTGTTTCTCGCGGCGTGTCTGGACGCTAAGCGGCAATTTCGCCTGCCTTCTGTTAGCGGCTGTTAGTGGCTGGCTAATTTATATACGCTGTACGGAATCGGACAAGGCGCCGTCAAATCAAGCATTGGCAAAATCGGCGTCGCAGCACTCCGATTGGCGATACCGCCCCTAGGTCGGCCGGCACATGAAGATCATCTCTGCCGAAGCTCGTTGAGCCTTTCAAGCCGCCTCTGGCTGGCGCTCGATCAATGTCAGCGTCAGCCAGCGCGCAGTCAGCGCCGGTTTTTTCGAACCCTCGATCTCGATGGTCACGTCATGCGCCGTCTGCAGCCAGCCCGACGGCCTGACCTTGACGTCGGCCAGCACGAAACGGGTGCGGATGCGCGCGCCGGTCTTCACCGGCGCCAGGAAGCGCAGCGAATCGAAGCCATGATTGACGCCCATCTTGCTGTTTTCGAGCGGCGGCATGGTCTCGAAGGTCATCGCCGACAAAAGCGAAAGCGACAGGAAGCCATGCGCGATGGTGCCGCCGAACGGCGTCTCGCGCTTGGCGCGCTCCGGATCGCAATGGATGAACTGGTGGTCGTCGGTGGCATCGGCGAACTGGTCGATCATGCGCTGCGAGACCACCCGCCACGGCGACACGCCGACCTCCTTGCCGACGCTTGCCAGAAGCACATCGAGACTGATCGGTTCCACGCTGATGTCCTCCATTTCAACCGTCCGGAGCGCGAGCGGCTTCATTCCTTGAACAGTGCCAGCCCATGCTGCACCGACTGCCCGCCATCGATCGGCAGGATGGCGCCGGTGACATAGCTGCCGGCTCGGCTGCACAAATAGAGCGTTGCGCCGGCAATGTCATCCGGCGCGCCGATGCGGCCGATCGGAACGTGGCCGCCGACATGTCTTGCCTGGTCCTCGGTCGCCGTGGCGAAGGCGGTCATCCGGCTCCGGAAGGGGCCGGGGGCGAAGGCGTTGACGGTGATGCGGCGGGCGGCGAACTCGATCGCCAACGTGCGTGTCAGATGATGAACCGCGGCTTTCGAGGCAGAGTAGGAATAGGCGTCGTCGGCCAGCGGCTGCGTGCCCATCACCGAACCCAGATTGATCACCCGGGCCGGATCGGCATCGCTGGCGGCGCCGTCGAGCAGCGGCAGAAGCTCGCGCGTCAGGTGGAAGACGGCGGTGACGTTGACGCCGAACACCTTGGCCCAGGCATGGTAGGGGAAGCTTTCCAGCGGCGCGCCCCAGGAAACGCCGGCATTGTTGACCAGGATGTTCAGCCGCTCGGTCCGCGCCTTGACCTCGGCGACCAGCGCCGCGATGCCAGCCTCGCTGGAGACATCGCCGGCAAAGCCCTCAACTCGGCCGGAGCCGCCGAGGTCGTTCAATTCGCCGGCGACTTTGACGCAATCATCACCCTTGCGCGAGGCGATCATCACAGTAGCGCCGGCCCTGACCAAAGCGGTTGCCGCCATGCGGCCGATGCCGGTCGCAGCCCCGGTCACCAGCGCGGTCTTGCCGGCCACCGAAAACAGCTCGTCCAGATAGCTCATTGCAATTCCCCTACGTGTCCTGTCCCGCCCGGCGAAAGGCCTGGTATTGACAAGGCTATCCGAACTACGGTCATCCTCGCCACGGGTAAAGTGCCGGGTTGAGGCAAATGATAGTGCCCAATTTGTATTGGAGATCAACTTGTTGAAGTCAGCGCTGCCCCTCATTGCCCTGCCGGGCATTTCTCCCCGTAAACGGGGAGAAAGGGGCTGGCTGTGATGTTGGCGCCATCCTGCAACGCTGGTGATTGGCGAAACCGTCGATGACAGCGTCCCTCTCCCCGTTCCTATACGGGGAGAGGATGCCGGCAGGCAGGTGAGGGGCAGCGCAGACGCTCGGAACGAGCGGCCACTGGTCTAAAGCTGAAACGATTGTCCTGCCGGTGTGCGGCTGCGGTTTCTACGCCTGAGGAAATCCGTATACTGTCTGTCTATTTCGATCGCGGGGCGAGAAGGCCGAAATGACGCTCAAACTCGAATATGACCCGGAAGCTAATGCTGCCTACATCCGTTTCTCCTCGGAGGCGATCCAGGAAAGCGAGGAAGTTTCTGCAGGCATAGTCCTCGACTATGATGCTGAAGGCCACATCGTCGGGATGGAGGTGCTGGATGCTCGAGAACACCTTCCCGCCGCGATGCTGAAGGCGGCCTGACCCTACTCCGCCGGCTCGACATTGGTGTAGGCGGCTTCCTCGAGCTCGCGCTTCAGCCGCGATGCCTCTTCCACCTTGGGTGTGACGAAGCGGCCGAGCAGGAGATAGGCGACCGGCGTCAGGAACAGCGTCGAGACGGTGGCCAGACCCAGGCCGCCGACGATCACCCAGCCGAGCGCGATGCGCGCCTCGGCGCCGGCGCCGCTCGCCAGCACCAGCGGTACGCCGCCGAGCACGGTGCAGATCATCGTCATCATCACCGGCCGCAGCCGGATGGTGGAGGCCTGCTCGATCGCCTCGCGCACGCCGAGCCCGCGGTCGCGCAACTGATTGGCGAACTCGACGATCAGGATGCCGTTCTTGGCCATGACGCCGACCAGGAGCACCAGGCCGATCTGGCTGTAGGCGTTGAGGCTGGTGCCGCTGAGCAAAAGGGCAAAGATCGCGCAGGCAAGGCCGAGCGGCACGGTCGCCATGATGATGACCGCGCTGACGAAGCTCTCGAACTGAGCGGCGAGCACCAAAAGGATGATGACCAGCGAGAAGCCGAAGATGGTGATCATGGCGCTGTTGGTCTCGCCCAGCGTCGCCGCCTCGGCCAACGGCACGATGCGGCTGCCCGGCGGCAGAAGCGGTGTGGCGATTGCTTCGGCGCGGGTGAGCGCCTGGCCGAGCGCGAAATCGCCGCTGAGGTTGGAGGTGATCGCCACCGACGGCTGCTGCTGCTCGCGGGTCAGCGAGGGCGGCACGGCGCGCTCGGTCAAAGTGGCGATGGTCGACATCGGCACGAAGCGGCCGTCGGCCGTCTTCAGGAAGATGTTCTCCAAATCGGTCGGATCGTTGATCGGGCTGGTCGTCGAGACGAGCTTCACGCCGTAGCTGCGATCGGCGATATAGACGTCGACGACATCATTCCCGTCGAGCATGGCCTGGAAGGTATCGGCCAGCCCGGTGATGTCGATGCCGAGGTCGGAAGCGCGCTCGCGGTCGATGGCGACGGAAAGCTGGGGCTGCGTCGGGTCGACGGAGAGTCGGGGCGACTGGAAGCCGGGATCCTTCTGCATCTCGGCGATGATCTTCACCGCAGCGTCGCCGAGCGCCGCGCGATTGTTGCCAACCAGCGCGAACTGCAGGCCGTTGCCGGCGCCGCGAATACCGAGGCTGTTGGGCTGCATCGGAAAGACGCGCACGCTCGGCACCTGCCGGGTGAGCCGGCTGATGTCGGCCATAATCTGCTGCTGGCTGCGGTCGCGTTCGTCCCACGGCGCTAGCGTCATCACCATGAAGCCGGCATTGTAGGCGCCGTTCCGGCCGGCGCTCTCGAACGTGTTGCGGATTTCGCCGGAATCGCGCAGCGGCTGGATCAGTTTTTCGATCTTCTGCATCTGCTGCGTCGTGTAGTCGAGGCTGACGCCTTGCGGCGCGTCGACGCGCATGAGCACGACGGCACGATCCTCGGTCGGCGTCAGTTCCTGGCGGATCGTGCCGAACAGCGTGAAGGCGGTGGCTGCAAACAGCAGCGCGACCAGGAGCACGATCCACGGCGCGTCGAGGCAGATGCGCAGGCAGCGCCGGTAGAGCGTGTTCAGCGCGCCGCCGATGCGGCCGCCGATGCCGCTGCCGCCTTCGTGGCGAAGCGGCGCGGCCGACAGCATGCGCGAGGCAAGCATCGGACAAAGGGTCAGCGCCACGACGGCGGACAGAAGCACCGATATCGCAAGAACAAAGCCGAATTCGCGAAACAGGCCGCCGGTCTGGCCGGGCAGGAAGGAGATCGGCACGAAGACGGCGACCAGCGTCAGCGTCGTGGCGATGACGGCGAAGAACACTTCCTGCGCACCAAGCACGGCCGCGGCGCGTGGCCCCATGCCTTCGTTGCGTCGTCGCACGATGTTTTCCAGAACGACGATGGCGTCGTCGACGACCAGGCCCGTCGCCAGCACCAGGGCGAGCAGCGTCAATATGTTGACTGAGAAGCCCGCGAGATAGATGGCAGCGATCGTCCCGATCATGGCGACCGGCATCGCAAGCCCTGGAATGAGCGTCGCGCGCCAGTCGAGGAGAAACACATAGATGACGATCAGCACGATGGAGACGGACAGGCCGAGGGCGATCTCGACTTCATGCACCGCGCCGTTGACGAACACCGCATCGTCGCTGGTGACCGTGATCGAGATGCCCTGAGGCAGATCCGCCTGCAGCGTGGCAACTGCGGCCCTGACGCCGGTTGAAATATCCAGCGTGTTCGATTCCGCCTGGCGTATGATGCCGAGACCGATGCCGGTCTTGCCGTTCGAACGCAATGTGGTCTGGCCGATGTCGGGGCCGAGCGTGACGGTGGCGACGTCGCGGATGCGGGTCGTGCCGCCGATGATGATGTTTTCGAACTCCTCTGGCGTGGTCACGTCCGCCGTCGGACGCACGATCAGGTCCTGGTTGGTCGTGGTGATCGAACCGGCCGGCGAATCGAAAGCGACCGAAGCCAGCGCTGTCCTCAGGTCGGCGACGGTGAAGCCCAAGCTGGCAAGTTTGTTCTGGTCGACATCGATGCGGAAGATCTTGTCGCGGTCGCCATAGACCTGGACGTCGGCAACGCCGGGCACGGCGGCAAGCTCGTCCTCGATCTGGTCCTGGACCAGCACCGTCATGTCCTGCACCGACATGGTGTCGGAGGTGACAGCCAGCCGCATCACCGGCTCGGAATTGGCGTCGGCCTTGACGATGCGCGGCGCATCCGCCGTGTCCGGCATCTGGTTGACGACGCGGCCAACGCCATCGCGCACGTCGGAGGCGGCGACGTCGAGGTCGACGCCGTCGTTGAATTCGATGGTGACGCGGCTCGTGCCGAAGGACGAGGTGGACGAGATCGACTTCACACCGGAGACGCGGGCGACCGCGCCCTCAATCACATCGGTCAATTCGCGGTCGACGGTCTCGGCCGCAGCGCCTTCAAAGGTCGTGTTAACGGTGACGACGGCGCGATCGACATCCGGCAGTTCGCGGACCTCGACACCGTAGAAGGCAGCAAGGCCAGCGACCGCGATCAGCGTGTTCAAGACCAAGGCCATCACCGGCCTGCGGATGAACAGTGCGGTGAAGCCTGTGTCGCCGGCGGCGTTGTTGGTTGTGGTCATCAGCCGTCAGCGTCCGCGGCGCGCTGTTCTTCGCCGGCGATGGCGACTGCGCCGCCTTCGTTGACGCTCTGGGTGCCCTCGGTCACCACCATGTCGCCGCTGACGATCGGGGCGTCGATCAGCACGGTCTCGGTGTTGCGCTGGATGATGCGCACGGCTACCCGCTTGGCCTTGCCGTCCACGATGGCCCAGACATAGGCACCGTCCGAACCCCACTGGATCGCCAGCGGACTGACCGCCGGATAGCTGTCGCCGGGGAATTTCATGGAGATCTGGAAGGACATGCCGGCACGCAGCGAATCGGCTGGATTGGCGATCTTTGCCTTGACCAGAAGGGTACGGCTGGCTTCATCGATGTGGTTGTCGATGGCGGAGACCGTACCGGTATAGGCCTTGTTGGGATTGGCAATCGGCGTCGCCGACAATTGCGCGCCGACCTTGACGGCGGCGGCGAAGCGCTCCGGCACCCAGAACTCGACCAGTATGCTGGAGCGGTCGTCGAGGGTGGCGACCGCCGACTGGCTGGTCACATAGTTGCCGGCTGATATCGGCAGGATGCCGACGACGCCGGCAATCGGCGCGACGATCGAGCGGCGCTGCAAGGCCAGTTCCGCATCGCGAAGCGCCAGCCTGGCATTGGCAAGCACCACTTCGGCATCGGCAACGGCGACCGCTGTCGCAGCGTTGGAAGCGCGCAGTGATTTGACCCGGTCGAGTTTGGCCTGCGCGTCCTGCAAGGCAACCTTGGCGCGGTCCTGTGCGATCACCTCGGTGTCGGAATCGAGGGTGGCGATGACCTGCCCCTTTTCGACATGGGCGCCGGATTCGACCAGGAATTCGACCAGGCGGCCGGAACTGTAGGGATTGACCGTCACCGAGGCGTTGGCGCGGCCGGTGCCGATCGCCTGCAGGCGATCGTTGATGATGGCAGCGGCCGCCGGCAATGCGACGATAGTCACCCGCTGACCGGCGGCGTTGCTGCTGCCTGCTTGGCCGGCCTTATCGACGGCGCCCGTTGGTGGCGTCGCGGCATAAGCCCAGTCGATGCCCCAGCGCGCCAGCACATCGGGCGCGCCTGGAAAAAAGCGAACCCAAGCGGCCGCAGCCGCGACGAGGATCACAAGTGCAAAAACGATCTGTTTCCAGGTGGCCATCGGCGCTCCGGTTGGCAAATATACCGCCTACGGGTCCCAAGGTGAAGTAGACGCGACGGCACACTCCGACACGCAGGATGACTCGTCGATATCAAAGCTTTATGGCAATTCTCCCGCTCGCTTGCACATTAAATCGGTGTAACGTTGATAGGGGCTGCGCTTGGGCAAAACCGGATCAGGCGCTGCCGCCAATGGGGCCGAATGGTTCCAGCCGGTTTGGCCGCGCCGCCACGCAGATCCGCTGGAACGGTGGGCTCCGCTGGCAGACCGGACATGGGTCGCGTCATCCTTGAACTTTCCCGTTTTGTTCCCATATAGACTGACAGAAGAGACCAGATCTCCAGGCTGCCGCGCGTAAGCGACGGATGTCGCAGAGCGAGGAAAGTCCGGGCTTCACCGACACACCCCAGCAGGTAATGCCTGCCCGCCGTAAGGCGAGCCACGGCAACAGAGACGAGCCGTCCCAGTCGGGACGGGTGAAACGGGCGACAGGGTGGGGGAAGCAACCGCAAGAAGTGCCCTGTGACCTGTGTCGGGGAGGGCTTTGGTGGCGGGCAAGGAGGCGCCTGGCGACAGGCGTCCAAGAGGAATGGCAGCCCTCGACAGAACCCGGCTTACACGGGATCTGGTCTCAAGCATCTCGGGGCGAGAACCGGCAGACGCGTACGGCCTATGGGCTCGGAGGGCCGGAGTGTAGCGCAGCCTGGTAGCGCACCTCGTTTGGGACGAGGGGCCGCAGGTTCGAATCCCGCCACTCCGACCATCCCGGTTCGCGATCTTTGCGAACGCGGTGCGAAGCTGGAAAAGCACTCGCGGACGTGGCGGGCGGACGTGGCGGAATCGGTAGACGCAGCCGGCTTAAACCCGGCGGGCACTCCCGTTGCGAGTTCGAATCTCGCCGTCCGCACCAAATCGGGCTGCACCAAATCGAATATAGAGGGGTGGCAGAGCCCGGTTGAATGCGCTCGCCTCGAAAGCGGGTAGGCCTGCAAGGGCCTCGGGGGTTCAAATCCCTCCCTCTCCGCCATACGACATTTGTCCAGCCCGGAGACATAGGTAACAGAATGTACCTAAGACATGGGTGACAACCCCGTGCCGAACGGGTTGTC
>NZ_JBVVQU010000020.1:0-114387 GCF_055811555.1 Mesorhizobium sp. WSM4813 | reverse complement strand
GCCAACACTGGCATCGATTATTACGGAATAAACCCTTATCCGGTGCGCACGACTGCGGTGGACTTCAACTACATCGACAGAGCCGTGGCTGCGGCGTTGGAAGCAGGCATCCCGCAGAGCGCGATCGTTCCGGTCTATCAGGCGTTTGGCGGCGGCGGCTGGGCGACCAATACGGGCGGGTCATATGTCATGCCCACGACGTCCCAGATGCAGACCATGATCGACCACTGGGAAAGACTGGTACCCAATGCTGCCTTTGACATGGTTTATAAATGGTCCTCGCAGAACGGCGAAACCTCGCTTGGCAACACTCCGGCGATGCAAGACTTTTTCCTGCAGCATAACACCAGCCCGCCCGACGATACGCTCTACGGCACCAGCGGAGCCGATGTACTCCAGGGGACCGGTGCCCACACGATGATCGGCTACGGTGGCAACGACACCTACTACGTCGACAATGCCGGCGACAAGGTGAATGAGGCGGCCGGCGGCGGCACCGACAGGGTGCTCACCTCGCTGAACTATGCGCTCGCGGCCGGCTCGGAAATCGAGCTTCTCGCCACCACGAATCCATCTGGCACGACGGCAATCAACCTCTCCGGCAACGAGTTCGCCCAGACCATTCAGGGCAATGCCGGCGCCAATGTCATCAACGGCCTCGACGGCGCCGACACGATGACCGGCAATGGCGGCAACGACACCTATTATGTCGACAATGCTGGCGACAGGGTCGTCGAGGCGGTGGGCGGCGGCACCGACAAGGTGCTCGCCTCGTTGAGTTATGCTCTGTTGGCCGGCTCGCAAATCGAGCTTCTCGCCACCACCAGCCAGTCCAGCACGACGGCAATCAACCTAACTGGCAATGAGTTCGCCCAGACCATCCAGGGCAATGCCGGCACTAACATCATCAACGGCCGCGCCGGTGCCGACACGATGGTCGGCTATAGCGGTAACGACACCTATTATGTCGACAATGCCGCCGATAGGGTGCTCGAGGCGGCGGGGGGCGGCACAGACAAGGTGTTCACTTCAGTAAGCTATGCGCTTTCGGCCGGCTCGTCGATCGGGCTCCTCGCCACCACGAACTCCGCCGGCACGGGAGCGATCAACCTCACCGGCAACGAGATTGGCCAGACCATCCAGGGCAATGCCGGCGCCAACGTCATCAACGGTGGGCGAGGCGCCGACATCCTGACCGGCAACGATAGCAACGACACCTTCGTTTTCAATAGCGCCCTTGGTAACGGCAATGTCGACAGGATTACCGACTTCAACCCGTCCCAGGACAAGATCCATCTCGAGAATGCCATTTTCGCCGGGCTGGGCGGGGGCGCGCTCACATCCGCCGCTTTCTTTGCGGGTGCATCCGCGCACGACAGTTCCGACCGTATCCTCTACAACAATTCAACCGGAGCGCTCTCGTTCGACAGCGACGGGATTGGCGGCGCGGTTCAAACACAATTCGCCACTCTCTCTCCAGGTCTGTCGCTTACGGAAGATGCATTCTTTGTGATTTGAATAAGTTGGCGAAGGCGTCCGACAAGCCGATCGCCAATACCGCCCGGGTGGCGGTGAGTTTCTGTACGACACGCCTGAAATGCAAGGCCAATTGGCCGAGCCTCTGCCTATCTCAGCCGACTTCATTCGCGGCTCTAGCCGCCATACTTGTCAAGTGTACAATCCCGAAAGATCTGGCGAACATCATTCCCGATGAAATTCAACAATCTACGATCTCTGCCCACCGCAACTGAATGCTGTTGGGCGGTTCAATGCCCTACCGCTAGTGAGGCAGGAGAAATGGCGTATTTATCGACGGGTCAAGTTCCTGACCGACCATCTCGGAATCGATCCTAAGAATGCAAAGATTGACACCTACGGCTATTTCTATAACGGTGGGGACCGCGAGGCGGCCAGGCTCAACTGGCATCCCAAGGAAGGTAAGGGCGACATACACGCCCGACCGGACACAAGTCGATGCGGCTAGTCAAAGACACGACCGTCATCGATTTCTGACGCTTCGCCTATTCTACCCATTAAATCGGTCTAAGGGCGAGCTTCCCAAGCTGACAGGAATGCCGCCTGTCATGTCGTGATGTGTTGTTGCAGGTCTTGAGGCAGTCGTTCCGGCGAGCGCAAATACTACCTCTCCAACTTGCCCGCCGACACCCGCTCAAGCAGATCGCAGGCGCCATCAAGGCGCGCTGGGTCTGCGAACAGGCGCATCAGCAGCTCAAGGAGGAACTTGGCCTCGACCACTTCGAGGGGCGCTCATGGACGGGCCTGCACCGGCACGCGCTGATGACGATGATCGCCTACGCCTTCCTGCAATCTCGCCGCCTCAAACAAGCGGGAGGGGGAAAAAAGAATCCTCGGCCCGCCGCCCTAACCGAGCCTACCGCCGTCAGGCAAGCCATCCTCTCCGCGCTCGCGCAGCCGCCCCCAATCCGTTGCCCCCACTGCCGCAGAACCCTCTTCGCTAAAAATCTGCCAAAGTAGTGCTAGTCTAAGTATACCGTTAGCTTCAGACGGCCACGAACTCGTCTGGCTAAATGCATCGCGCTTGATGATAAGGACCGCTGCCATAAAGGCCGGTTCAACTGCTTCCCACGTCCACGACGTGGCGCTGATGCTCGACCGGGAGCGAGAGGCGCGCGAGCAAAGCCCGTCCGCAGCCGTTGTCGATAGCCAGTCGGTCAAGGCACCTTCGGCCTTGTCCGGCGGCGGTTACGATGCGGCAAGCGGATCAAGGGGCGCAAGCGCCACATCGCGGTCGATACCGACGGACGATTGTTGATGGTCAACCTGACCACAGCCGACATCTCCGACAGTGCGGGCGCGCAGGAGATCATATCGGCGATCCGCAGGCGCTGGCCATGGCTCAAGCACCTGTTTGGCGATGGTGCCTACGACCGCACCAAGCTGCTCGACGCGGCCGTGTTGCGGGACTTCACCGTCGAGATCATCCGCCGGTCTGACGATGTCTCCGGCTTCAAGGTGCTCCCCCGACGCTGGGTTGTCGAGCGCCTTCGGCTGGATGACTCGCTGGCGAAGGCTCGTCCGCGACTATGAGAAGCGTCTCGACGTGTCGGAGGCGATGATCCATCTTGCCATGGCCAGCAACCTGCTTCGGCGCCTTGCATGAACCCCGATCTGCTGCACATTATATCTATATGGAAGAGCAGCCTTCAGACCGCCTGATCGATCAACGCATTCGCAATCGGATCATGGAAGCCGTCGAAACCTTGGCTGACGGTGACGAAGGCGTGCGCCGCGAATGGCCAGCGGAATATTTTGAGAGTTTCTTCGACTGGGTTCCTCATCGTGGGGATGGGGGAATGCGCCGAAACAGTGCGATCAGCCCGGACGAAGAAGCTTTGCTACTCGAAGTCAGCGGCATTCTCGATGATGCCTGCAATGCCACGCCGGGCAACATGACCGCTGACGAACTTATCGCCACAGGCTGGCCAAAGCGCATACAGCCTGTCGCCTGCAAGGCGCTCAGCCTCATGCGCGTGCGAGGCCGGTTTAGCGAAGAGAACGAAGAGGACGCGCAGTCTGGGTGATCCGACCAGGACACCGCATTCTCAAACGGACTCTCAGCACTTTTTGCTTTTCTATCCACGCTCGCTGCGTTCTCCTGCTAACCCTTTCGCCTGGGTGGCCTTTGCGGATGTTTGGCATCGCCATCACCCCTGGTCATGACAAACTCAATCACGCCCCTGAGTTTGCCGTGCTGGCGACCATCGGAAATTTTGCCTGGTCGGACCACAGCGCAAAGTGTGCTCCTCTGATCGCCCATCACTGTTTAGGAAAAATTCTGACAATTTTGTGAGATAATCGGAATATAACAGGCGATACTACGCCGCACTGTGCAAGTCTCTTCACGTCAAAATACGTACATTACTTTAATATTATATTTGCCCTTGTGTATACAGACGCTTGCCATTCTCTATTTTCTTCCTGTCGCTCGCCCAGGGAGAAGAGAAATGCACGCGACCAAAATATTGTGGGGCCAAATCCTCACTGTCCTTCTGATTGTGCTCGTCACCACATCGGGTGCGACGCAGTGGACGGCGTGGCGGCTGGGCTTCCAGCCGCAGTTGGGCTCGCCTTGGTTCGAGCTTTTTGGCCAGTCCGTCTATCCACCGCCTGCATTTTTCTGGTGGTGGTTCTTCTACGATGCCTATGCGCCTGAAGTTTTCATCGAGGGTGGGCTGATCTCCGCGAGCGGCAGCTTCATGGCGATCGCCGTTGCGATTGGGATGTCGGTGTGGCGGGCGCGGGAAGCAAAGAATGCGGCGACCTACGGATCGGCACGCTGGGCCACGCGCGAAGAAGTCAGAGCCGAAGGCATGATCGGTCCCGACGGCGTCGTGCTCGGGAAACTCGACCGCCACTATCTACGTCATGATGGTCCAGAACATGTGTTGTGCTTCGCGCCAACTCGAAGCGGCAAGGGCGTCGGCCTCGTTGTGCCGACCCTGCTCACTTGGCCGGGAAGCGCTGTTGTGCATGACATCAAGGGGGAGAATTGGGAACTGACGTCTGGATGGCGGTCGCGCTTTGGCCGCGTACTGCTGTTCGATCCGACCAATGCGACGTCGGCCGCATACAATCCATTGCTGGAAGTGCGGCGCGGTGAATGGGAAGTGCGCGATGTTCAGAACGTCGCCGACGTGCTGGTCGACCCGGAGGGCTCTTTGGAGCGTAGAAATCATTGGGAAAAGACCAGCCATGCGCTGTTGGTTGGCGCCATCCTGCATGTCCTCTACGCCGAAAAGGACAAGACACTTGCCGGCGTTGCCAACGTTCTCTCAGACCCACAACGATCGATCGAGACGACGCTGCGCGCCATGATGCTGACGAAGCACCTGGGTGAGGGCGGTCCGCATCCTGTCGTGGCATCGGCGGCACGGGAACTGCTCAACAAGTCGGAGAACGAACGCTCCGGGGTTCTTTCTACAGCCATGAGCTTTCTGGGGCTCTACCGCGACCCGGTTGTGGCTAAGGTGACCTCACGCTGCGACTGGCGGATCGCCGATCTTGTCGAGCGTGAGCGACCGACGACCCTCTATCTGGTCGTGCCGCCATCGGACATCAGTCGCACAAAGCCGCTGATCCGCCTCGTGCTCAACCAGATCGGCCGCAGGCTGACGGAAGATCTCCATGCGAAAAAGCGACGACAGCAACTGTTGATGATGCTTGACGAATTCCCGGCTCTCGGCCGGCTCGATTTCTTCGAGTCGGCTCTCGCCTTCATGGCGGGCTACGGCATCAGAAGCTTTCTGATTGCTCAATCGCTCAATCAGATCGAAAAGGCATATGGTCCAAGCAACTCCATTCTCGACAACTGTCATGTGCGGGTGAGCTTCGCCACCAACGACGAACGGACTGCCAAGCGCGTCTCCGACTCGCTCGGCACGGCGACCGAGCAGCGCGCGATGAAGAACTATGCCGGGCACCGCCTTTCGCCCTGGCTCGGACATCTCATGGTATCGCGGCAGGAAACGGCGCGCGCCTTAATGACGCCTGGCGAGGTCATGCAGATGCCATCGACTGACGCCATCGTCATGGTGTCAGGTCTGTTCCCGATCCGGGCAAAAAAGGCACGTTATTTTGCGGACCCTAGATTTGCTGAACGCGTTCTGCCGCCACCGAAGCCCGATATGGTCGAAGGAATGTCGCGCCTCGACGACTGGACCGACGCAATAATTCCCGCGGTTGCGGAAGACGGTCCTCGGCGATTTAAGGCCCCGGAACCGCAGGACGAGGATCCGGCAAATAGCGGCATTCGCCGCCAGCCAGAAATTCCGAAACACGAGGATATCGCGTCCGACCGAACCACACAGCGCGACGGCGAGTTCGACCTCGACCGGGACGAGCCTGAGGATGACGCCGCCCGTCGGCGCGTGGTCGATCAGGTCATGCGGCGCGCCGCCCGGCAGGCCGCCCTCGATCCCAATGACGGCATGGGGTTTTGAATTGTGAAGAACGCGAAGAAAAAACGGCTGTCGGCCTATCTCGACCCTCACGTCATGAACGCGCTCGCCGACTACGCGGCACGGCGCGACGTTTCGCTGTCGCTGATCGCCGAGGCGGCGATCGCCTCATTCGTGTCACCGGATGCGGAGGAGCGGAAAGAGGCGGCGGTGACCAGGCGCCTCGACCAGATCGACCGCCGCGTGCAGCGCGTCGAGCGAGACGTCGGCATCGCCATAGAGACGTTAGCGCTGTTCATCCGTTTCTGGCTCAGCTCGACGCCGGCGTTGCCGGAATCGGTGCAGGCCGAAGCCCGCGCGAAAGGACTGCAACGCTATGACCGGTTCATCGACGCACTTGGTCGCAGGTTGAGCAAAGGGCCAAAACTCAGGCAGGAGCTCGCCGAGGACATCTCGCCGGCAACGCGCGCCGACGCCGATGATTTGACCGCAAGCAGATAGCGGCCCTGTCGGGGCGCAGCCGCCCGCATTTCGCAAGTCTCTTCACGCCGCAGTGCTATCGCTCGATTTGCTTGTTGCAAGGCCGCCGTCCCTGCCTCTTCTAATCATCCCCGACCGCGGCACAAACCAGTTCGCCGCAAGCGATGGGGACCAACATGGCAACCACGTATGCCGGCACAGAAGCAGTATTGCGCGGGGCGCGCATGCTGCGCACGGCGCTCGGCGCGGCCATCGCCGGCTTCCTTGAAGACCCGGCAATCGTCGAGGTGATGCTCAACCCGGACGGGCGCCTCTGGGTCGACCGGCTGAAGGAAGGACTTGTCGCCACCAACGAAGTTCTGCTGCCCGCCGATGGCGAGCGGATCCTCCGGCTGGTTGCGCACCATGTCGGCGCAGAAGTGCATCCCGGAAATCCGCGAGTGTCGGCCGAACTGCCGGAAACGGGTGAACGCTTCGAGGGCCTGCTGCCGCCTGTCGTCACTGCACCCACCTTCGCCATCCGCAAGCCTGCCGTTGCCGTGTTCACGCTTCAGAATTATGTCGCGTCTGGCGTCATGACCGAGAGCCAGGCCGACGTGCTGCAACTCGCTGTCGCAAGGCGCATGAATATCCTGGTTGCAGGCGGGACGTCTACCGGCAAGACCACATTGGTCAATGCACTGCTGGCGGAGGTGGCGAAGACTTCGGATCGCGTTGTGCTGATCGAGGACACGCGAGAACTGCAGTGCGCGGCAGCCAATCTGGTTGCTATGCGCACCAAGGACGGCGTCGCTTCGCTCTGCGATCTGGTTAAATCATCATTGCGGCTTCGCCCCGACCGCATTCCGATCGGCGAGGTGCGCGGCGCCGAGGCTCTTGACCTCCTAAAGGCCTGGGGCACCGGTCATCCGGGCGGCATCGGTACCATCCATGCCAGCTCCGCTGTCGGCGCTCTGCGTCGACTTGAGCAGCTCGTGCAGGAGGCTGTCGTCACTGTGCCGCGCGCGCTGATCGCCGAAACCATCGATCTCATCGCGGTCCTCACCGGGCGCGGCTCGGCCCGACGCCTTGCCGAGATCGCGCTCGTCGACGGAATCGATCCTGCCACCGGCGACTATCGAATGCTCGACGCCAGACTCGAGACCGAACCAACCCATGAATCCCCAGTCCCAACGGAGCCGCAGAATGAATCCGATCCGCTTCACTTCACCCTCTAGTCCTGGATTTAGTGCGGTGCTGCCGCTGGCTGCGTCGACTTCTGCGGTCATGACTATGATGATCGCGTCTGCACATGCAGCAGGTTCCTCCATGCCCTGGGAGGAGCCGCTTCAACAGATCCTCGAATCGATCGAGGGGCCGGTCGCCAAGATTGTGGCGGTGATCATCATCATCGTCACCGGCCTGTCGCTCGCCTTCGGCGACACCTCGGGCGGATTTCGCCGGCTGATCCAGATCGTGTTCGGGCTGTCGATTGCCTTCGCCGCGAGTTCTTTCTTTCTCTCGTTCTTCTCCTTCGGTGGCGGAGCGCTGATCTGATGGATGAGGACATCCGTGGTTTTTTCGCGCCGGTGCATCGTGCGCTCACCGAACCGATCCTTCTCGGCGGCGCGCCCCGCGCGGTCGCCATCGCTAATGGCACCCTGGCTGGCGCCGTCGGCCTGGGCTTGAGGCTCTGGATTGCCGGACTGATCATCTGGGCGATCGGCCATTTTGCGGCCGTCTGGGCCGCCAGGCGCGACGCGCAGTTCGTCGATGTCGTTCGCCGGCATCTGCGCTATCCCGCGCATCTCGGCTGCTGAGAGGTTTTTCGCCATGATAAACCTCGCCGAATATCGCAAACGCTCATCCAGGCTCGCCGACTATCTGCCCTGGGCCGCCCTGGTGGCGCCGGGCGTGGTGCTTAACAAGGATGGCTCTTTCCAGAGAACTGCCCGTTTCCGCGGTCCTGATCTGGATTCCGCTACGCCGGCCGAGCTAGTCGGCACGACGGCGCGGCTGAACAGCGCGCTGCGTCGTCTTGGCTCCGGCTGGGCCATCTTTGTCGAGGCACAGCGCAACCCGGCCACCGACTATCCCGACAGTGGGTTTGCCGATAGCGCATCTGCACTCCTCGACATCGAGCGGCGCGAGCAATTCGAAGACACCGGTGTGCTGTTCGAGAGCAGCTATTTCCTGACCTTCGTCTGGTTGCCGCCGGCCGAAGAAGCTTCGTGCATGGAGAGCTGGCTTTACGAAGGTCGGGAAAAGACCGGTGTCGATCCGTGGGAACTCCTGAAGAGTTTTGTCGACCGCACCGACCGCGTTCTGAACTTGGTCGAAGGTTTTGTCCCCGAAGCCGACTGGCTCGATGACGGCGAGACGCTCACTTACCTGCATTCCTGCATTTCCACTAAGCGCCATCGGGTTCGCGTTCCCGAAACACCGATGCATTTGGACGCATTGCTTCTCGATCAGTCGCTCGTCGGTGGGCTGGAGCCGAAGCTCAGCGATGTCCATCTGCGCACCCTCACCATCACCGGGTTCCCGACAACCACTTTTCCGGGAATCCTCGACGATCTCAATCGGCTCGCTTTCCCTTACCGCTGGTCGACGCGGGCGATCATGCTCGACAAGGTTGACGCGACCAGGTTGGTGACGAAGATCCGCCGCCAGTGGTTTGCCAAACGGAAATCAGTCGCAGCGATCCTCAAGGAGGTGATGACCAACGAGGCATCCGTCCTTGTCGATACCGATGCCGTCAACAAGGCGGCCGACGCGGACGCAGCACTGCAGGACCTCGGCTCCGACCAGATCGGCCAAGCCTATGTCAGCGCCGGCGTTACGGTTTGGGATGCCGACCCGTCGATCGCCGACGAAAAGCTGCGGCTGGTGGAAAAGGTCATCCAGGGCAGGGACTTCACGTGCATCGCTGAAGGTGTCAACGCCATCGAGGCATGGCTGGGCAGCATCCCTGGCCACGTCTATGCCAATGTGCGTCAGCCGCCGCTGTCGACGCTGAATCTTGCCCACATGATTCCGCTCTCGGCTGTCTGGGCAGGACCGGCTGAGGACGAGCATCTTGGCGCGCCGCCGCTGTTCTTTGCCAGGACCGAAGGCGCCACGCCATTCCGGTTCAGCCTTCACGTTGGCGATGTCGGCCACACGCTCGTCGTCGGCCCAACCGGGGCCGGCAAGTCGGTCCTGTTGGCAATGATGGCACTGCAGTTCCGCCGTTATAGAAAAAACCAGATTTTTGCCTTCGACTTCGGCGGCTCGATCCGAGCGGCCGTGCTGGCCATGGGTGGCGACTGGCACAACCTTGGCAGCAACGCTTCAAGCGGGCAGGGGTCCGACGATCCGGTCGCGCATACAAATCTCTCAGACGTCATCGATAGCGTTGCGTTGCAGCCGCTTGGGCACGTTCATCAGACATCCGAGCGCGCATGGGCCGCCGACTGGCTCGTTGACATTCTTTTGCGCGAGGGTCTCCCCGTAACGCCGGAGGTAAGAGAACATCTCTGGTCGGCGCTGACGTCGTTGGCCAGCGCGCCGGTTCAGGAACGCACGCTGACCGGCCTGACTGTGCTGATGCAATCCTCGCAACTGAAGCAGGCGCTCCGTCCCTATTGCATCGGCGGTCCATACGGCCGGCTGCTCGATGCAGAGCATGAACATCTGGGTCAGGCGTCGGTCCTGGCCTTCGAGACCGAAGGGCTGATCGGCACGGGTGCGGCTCCCGCCGTGCTTGCCTATCTCTTCCATCGCATCGAGCAGAGGATGGATGGGCGCCCGACGCTGCTGATCATCGACGAAGGCTGGCTGGCGCTCGACGATGGCGGCTTCGCCCATCAGTTGCGCGAATGGCTGAAGACGCTGAGGAAGAAAAACGCTTCTGTCATCTTCGCCACGCAATCGCTGTCCGATATCGACGGATCGCCGATCGCCCCGGTCATCGTTGAAAGCTGTCCGACGCGGCTCTTCCTGCCGAACGAGCGGGCGATCGAGCCCCAGATCACGGCCGTTTATCGCCGCTTTGGTCTCAACGATCGCCAGATCGAGATCATTGCCCGATCGACGCCGAAGCGCGACTACTATTGCCACTCGCGGCGCGGCAATCGCCTATTCGAGCTGGGTTTAGGTCCGATCGCGCTGGCGCTATGCGCCGCATCATCCAAATCCGATCAGGCCGCGATCGACCGGATCGTCGCCGAGGGCGGCATGCAACACTTCCTCTCGGCTTGGCTTGCGAACCGCGGTCTTTCCTGGGCGGCCGAACTCGTTCCCGATCTCACCAATCAAATCGACCAATCCGCAAAGGAGATTTCCTCATGAGATCCGTTCGTGCACGTTGTCGTATCCGCCGCATGGCGGCTGGTGCGATCGCCGTCGCCGTCGCGTTGTCTTCGACGTCGGCATCGGCACTGATCGTATTCGATCCCAAGAACTATGCCGAAAACCTACTTTCGGCATCGCGCGCCCTGGAGCAGATCCACAACCAGATCACCTCGCTTCAAAACGAAGCGCAGATGCTGATTAACCAGGCGAAAAACCTTACCTCGCTGCCGATCTCGCTGCTTGGCCAGATCGAAGGCAATTTCTCGCAGATGAAGAGCCTGCTCGGCGAGGCAAACAAACTCGCCTACAGTGTTCAGGATATCGAGAGTCAATTTAAGTCGACTTACCAGCAGCTCGGGTCGGACCTTTCCAGCCAGCAGCTTGTCGATGGCGCGCGTCAACGCTGGCAGACCTCGGTGTCGGCTTTTGAGCATTCGCTCAAGGCCGGCGCCGTCGCCGTCGACAACATCGAGGGGACGCAAGAACAGACCAGTTTGCTGGTCGGCGCCAGCCAGTCAGCCGTCGGCGTTCTGCAGGCGACACAAGCCGGCAACCAGCTTCTCGCCGTGCAGGCGAAGCAGGTTGCCGACCTCACCGCGATGTTGGCCGCACAAGGGAGAGCCGAAGCCCTCGATCAAGCAATGAAGGCCGCAGCGCAGGAGCAGGCACGAGAGCAGTTTAGCCGCTTCATGACGGGCAGCAGCTACAGCCCGTCTTCCACAAGAATGTTCCACGACTGAGGCGAGGGTCCGCATGAATCTCAAGATCGCCGCCCGGATGACAGCCGTTCTTGCCCTCGGCGCCGCCATGACCGCCGCCTCCATGGCGTTGCGCGGCGACGGCTCGCAGGACGCGTCCTCCCCGCGCTCCGCAAATCCGGGCGGCGAGCCGGCAAGGATCCAACTTGCTCGATGCCGGGACATCGGCATGGCCGCAATTGCTGACGAGGCCTGCAAGAAGGCCTGGGCCGAAAACCGTCGGCGTTTCCTGCGGCCCTCCCGGCCCGCAGCACCATACGCGGCTCCATCGACCGAAGAAGACCAGGGCCGACTCCTGCCGCTGCAGCCGTCTACGCGGCCCGGCGCGGAAGACCAGCTTCGCCCGAACAAGGTGGTTCCATGAACGACACCGGCGTCATCGACCGTTTCCTGGAGACTTTTACCCGCTATATCGATTCCGGGTTTGGCCTGCTTGGTGGGGAAGTCGCGTTCCTCACCTCCACCCTGATCATCATCGACGTCACGCTCGCCGGCGTGTTCTGGGCCTGGGGCGCCGACGAAGACGTGCTGCATCGGCTGGTGAAGAAGACGCTTTATATCGGCTTCTTCGCCTTCATCATCGGCAACTTCAATCGTCTTGCCGGCATCGTCTTCGAGAGCTTTTCGGGGCTCGGCCTGAAGGCCGGAGGGTCCGCACTTTCGGGCTCGGCACTGCTGCAGCCAGGACGTGTCGCGCAGGTCGGCATCGACGCAGGCAATCCAATCCTGGAAGCCGCCAGCCAGTTGATGGGCTACATCTCGTTCTTTGAGAATTTTGTCCAGATCACAGTGCTGATGATCGCTTGGGCAATCGTGCTGATCGCCTTCTTCGTTCTGGCTGTCCAGATCTTCGTTACTCTGATCGAATTCAAGCTGACGACGCTTGCCGGCTTCGTGCTGATCCCCTTTGCGTTGTTCAACAGGACTGCCTTTCTCGCTGAAAAGGTGCTCGGCAACATCGTCGCTTCCGGTGTCAAGATCCTGGTGCTCGCGGTCATCGTCGGCATAGGCTCGGGCCTCTTCAGCGAATTCACCAAAGGGTTTGGTGCCGAGCAGCCGACGATCACAGATGCGCTTTCGCTTGTGCTGGGCGCGCTGTCTCTTATGGGCCTCTCGATCTTCGGCCCCGGCATTGCGACGGGCCTGGTCTCTGGTGCGCCACAGCTAGGTGCGGGTGCCGCCGTCGGCACTAGCCTTGGAGCTGTCGGCCTTGGCGTTGCTGGCGCAATGGGCGCCCGCGCCGGCATGGGCGGCGCAGCGGGCGCGCTCACTGCGGGTGGGCGCATGTCGGCAGCTGCCGCACGTGGCGGTGCGCATCTGGCCGGCAGTACTTCTACCGCCTGGGGACTTGCCGCAGCCACATCCGGCCAAAGCGGTGCAGGCTCAATCGCCGCTGGCATGGCGGGTGTCGCCAAAGCGGGTGCCGGCGCCGCCGCGCAGCCGATGAAGCAGGCAATGTCGCGCGCGGCTTCAGCTCTGTCGTCCAGCCATCAGGCCGGCCGCTCGGCTGCATGGGTTGCGACCGGTGGAGAGCCGCCGCCGGCCACCGCTTTCTCAGCCTCTGCGCCGATCCCCGAATCCAGGGCCGGCGCGCCGCCGGCGTGGGCCAAGCGCATGAAGCGAAGCCAGGCCCTGAGCCATGGCACCAGGATGGCCGCGCATTCCATCCGCTCCGGCGATCATGGTGGCGGCTCGATGAATGTCTCCCTCAATCAGGATGACTGACGATGAACCCTTTCAGACGACCCTCTGTTCGTTACGGAAAAACGGCTCAGCCGGAAACACCTTATCAACGTGCCCAGCAGGTCTGGGATGAGCGCATCGGCTCGGCCCGTGTGCAAGCAAAAAACTGGCGGCTGATTGCCTTCGGCTCGCTCGTGCTGGCCGGCGGTTTTGCATCCGCGCTGGTCTGGCAGTCGGCGCGCGGCTCCGTGGTTCCATGGGTCGTTCAGGTCGACAAGTTTGGCGAAGCACAGGCGGTCGGCCCAGCCGTTGCCGACTATCGACCAACCGATCCGCAAATCGCATGGCACCTTGCCCGGTTCATCGAACAGGTCAGGAGCATACCGGACGATCCGGTCATCGTCCGCCAGAACTGGCTGCGTGCCTATGACTACACGACCGATCGCGGCGCCATCTCTCTGAACGACTACGCCCGCCTCGACGACCCTTTTGCCAAGGTCGGCAAAATACAGATCGCGGTAGAGGTTTCCAGCGTCATCCGCGCTTCGCCGGGCTCGTTCCGCGTTGCCTGGATCGAGCGCCGCTACGAGAACGGCAGCCTGGCTGGCACTGAGCGCTGGACCGCAATCCTTACCATAGTGATTCAGCAACCGCACGACGCCGATCGGCTGAAAGCCAATCCGCTCGGGGCCTACGTCAATGCCATCAACTGGTCGAAGGAACTTTCATGATGTGTGCCGCACGAACATGTAGAAGAATATGCGCCAAGCCCAACATCACCATGCGTGTGCTTGCCATAGCACTTCTGTCGGGGACGGCGCTCGCCGGTTGCGCCTCGAAAAGCTACATTCCGCCGGAGATCGGTTACGACAATGCGGTGCCCGCCGTGAAGAAGGTCGACCCGCCTAGTCCGGTGAAGGTAGTGGAGCTGCCGAAACCCCTACCACTACCCGGGCAGTTGAAGCTGGTCGACAGCGGCAAAGCCAAAGCGGAGACGGCCGATCCGAAACAGCGGATCAGCCAGGCAAACGAGGCTGCGCGAATGCAGCCCGTCCGCGACGGTTTCGTAAATGCGATCCAACTCTATCCCTGGAGCGAAGGCGCGCTCTACCAAATCTATGCAGCGCCCGGTCAGGTCACTGACATCGCGCTGCAGCCCGGCGAACAGCTTGTCGGCACGGGGCCTGTCGCTGCCGGGGACACGGTGCGCTGGATCATTGGCGACACCCAAAGTGGAGCAGGGGATCGGTTGCAGGTCCACATCCTCGTCAAGCCGACGCGGCCCGATCTCCAGACCAACCTCGTCATCAACAGCGACCGCCGCACCTATCATCTCGAGCTGCGCTCGACTGAAAAAACCTACATGGCTTCTGTATCCTGGCAGTATCCGCAGGACCAGTTGATCGCGCTACGGCGCCATAACGTCCAGGCTTCCGCTGCCCAGCCGGTCGCTTCCGGCGTCGACATTCAGAAACTCAACTTTCGCTATCGCATCGAGGGCGATGCGGCACCCTGGAAGCCGCTGCGCGCCTTCGATGATGGCGCAAAAGTCTATATCGAGTTTCCGTCGGGCATTGCGCAGGGGGAAATGCCGCCGCTCTTCGTCGTCGGCCCATCGGGCGGCTCGGAACTCGTCAATTACCGCGCTCGCCAGAATTACTACGTCGTTGACCGGCTGTTCGCTGCCGCAGAATTGAGGCTTGGCGACAAGACGAGCGAGAAGCGCGTTCGCATCGTGCGTACCGACGGGAACCGACCCAAGCGTAGCACGGGAATGTTCCGATGAGCGACGTCGAAAATAGCCCAAACCAGGACATCAGGGAGGAACTGCGCTTGCGGCCCGAGCCCAGCAGGGTCACGCGCCTGTCGCGCAAGGTCCTCATCGGCTTGGGAGGCGTCGCCAGCGTCGCCATCCTTGGCACACTGATTTGGGCGCTCGACACCAGGCGGCGCGGTAACGAGCAGCCGTCCGAGCTCTTCACCACTGAAAACCGCGCCACCGCCGACGGACTGCAAAAGCTGCCGAAGGACTATTCCGGCGTTCCGCAACTTGGGCCGCCGCTGCCCGGCGATCTCGGACGGCCGATCCTGCGCGCGTGGGAGCGCGGGCAGCCGGTCGAGGTGCCCAACGTCAGCACACCGCGAGCCGACCCGGAAGAACAGCGCCGCCTTGCCGAGATCGAGGCCGCGCGCGTCGCAAAGCTCTTTGCTGACAGCAACGCCCAGGCAAATCCGGGGCGACAGGATCCTGGCGCAGGAAGGACAATTGCGAACACGATATCCGGCTTGATAGCGCCGGCCGAGCCGTCGGCGCTCGACCTAGGCTCCGCTCAAAACATGCAGGATCGCAAGCTCGCCTTCATCAATGCCGAACCGAACCGACGCTCCGTCAGTTCCGATCGTCTCGAGGAAAAGGCGTCGCCCTACGTCGTGCAGGCTGGGACCGTCATTCCCGCCGCTCTCATCACCGGCATCCGTTCCGACCTGCCAGGCCAGGTCACCGCTCAAGTCACGGAGAACGTCTACGACAGCCCGACAGGAGCGTACCTCCTTATCCCGCAGGGTGCGAGGTTGATCGGCCAGTATGACAGCCAAGTCGCCTTCGGCCAGTCGCGCGTGCTGCTGGTTTGGAACCGGCTCATCATGCCCGACGGCACCTCGATCGTGCTGGAGCGCCAACAGGGCGCGGACGCTGCAGGGTTTTCCGGACTTGAAGACGAGGTCGACCACCATTGGGGCCAAATGTTCCGGGCCACAGCGCTCTCAACTTTGCTCGGCATTGGGACGTCGCTTGGTTCCAGCGATGATGAAAGCGATATCGCCAAGGCCATTCGCGAAAGCGCGCAGGATTCTGTCACCAACATTGGCCAGCAGATCGTGCGCAATCAGCTCAGCCTCCAGCCGACGCTGACCGTGCGGCCCGGTTTCCCCGTCCGCATCATCGTCAATCGTGATCTTGTTCTTGTTCCGTATGGCGCGCCAAAGGATCCATCATGACCAAGCTGAAACTTTCGGCCATCCCCGATGACCGCCCAGTCAAGGTCACGATCGAACTGCCCGCCGCTGTTAATCGCGATCTTGTCGCTTACGCCGAGGTGCTCAGCCAAGAAACTGGCCAGACCGTCGCCGAACCGGCAAAGCTGATTGCGCCGATGCTGCAACGATTCATGGCCACGGACCGAGCTTTCAGCAGAGCCCGGCGCGAAACGAAGTCAGGATAATCGGCCCGCGGCGCGCTTCGTTTCCATGAGGCGGCGCGCAATATCCGGTCTGCTCCGAATGAAGTCGGCAACTGCGTCCAGGAAGTCGATTGCGTGATCGGATGCATCCAAGTTGATTGAGATGCCGCCAGCTTGTCCTGCTCGGGCCGTATCTGCACAGGCAAGTGTACCGTCGAGATCGGCGAGGACGCGACGGAGGTTGTGCAGGAGTCTCATGCCGGTTGGGGTTGGACGGACACCGCCTGCGTGACGCTCGAACAACACGGTTCCAAGCGAGTGCTCAAGGTCCCGGATTCGCCGGCTCAGAGCGGAATAGTGGATACCCACACGTCGAGAAGCGCGGAGAAAACTCCCTTCCTCGGCGACGACGAGTGCGCAATCGAGCGTAATGAGCTGGACTCGCCGCATCTCCCTTCCTTCGTCTTGACGCCATCTGGCTCGTCGGGTCACGGCTCGAGATGGCTCGCTCTCTCACCGGCGTGAAATATGGGCGGCGCGCTCCTCAGGCCACCTCACAAGCTTCAATTGTAGGCTGCGCCAGCCTAGTGCTCGGCTCCCGCATATCGCGTCGCGCACTCTAGCCAAAGGCGGTTTATCTAAGCTCGCGCGGACAGCCATCGCTTGGGTGAGGCCGCGAGCCAATGACGGCTTCATCGAACCGGCTGTGCTCAGGACGTTGGTTCGTGAAGGTGCGCTGAACGCGCTGACCCCATTTTGCGCTGGTTGAAAAAACCTGGTCAAGCAGGTGGCCAAGAGAGCTCCGTCAAGCGCAACACTCTGCTGCACCACAGTCGGTGAGCAGTCAGCGAGGTCGCGCCGGCGACAGGATGCTTGAATTGCTAATTTATACATGGCTAATAAAGATGCGGTGTTCCTATTTGTAAAGCCATCTGATAACATTTAACTGTCTTATATAAATCAGTAAAGATGGTTTCAAGAGCATTGGATAACAGCTGGCGCGCATTGTCGTTCACCGCCTTCGTCATGCGCGAAATCATGGACAATCCGTTGGAGGAGGAAACCGCTTCGTCCCGGCTAAAGCAGGTCGGATTGATGAGCGTGCTTTATTGTATGCATGTCGGCAACCAGCCGCTGACCCTTGCCGCTATCACGGCCGAGACTGGGCTCACGCGAGGTGGTGTCTACGAGACTATCGCATTTTTGGTGAAACGCAGGCTGCTGGACGAAGTTGAGGTCAAGAATACTCTTGGACGTGGCAAGGCTCGTCGGTTTTCCATTCCCGAATCGATCTTCGAACAAATCCGACGGTTCGAACGATCACCTCGCTAATAAACGCTAATGAAGTAGTCCCGATACAAATTTCATGCCGAATGTGTCTTCGGCAACCATCGCAACGGCCAGCGCCGCAAGTGCTGGGAATAGCAGGAGACGGGCGGGATGACGGAAATGGTGAAGATCGAAAGCTGGCACGCAGGCTCCTCAACCTCGACCCGGAGACTTGAGGATGGTTGGACCGGCTGACTAGGGAAGAACGAACAGCTCTCATCTGGGCGGTCCAAGGTACAAGCGCGAACGCCTCGATCTGTTTCTCGCCCTGGAGCAGGACAAAATCCAGGCCGGCCTCAACGATCGTCGAGCTGTGGACGAAAACGGCGTGGGTCGCGGAGACTGCGACAAAGCTGTTGCTGCTCGTGGCGGCACCCTGGTGGCGCTCAACCAGTCATGACCTATTTCGGCGCCTCCGGAGGCAAGCAATGATCTTGAGACGGTCATGGAACGCCTTTTGGCGCAAGGTTGACCTGCGGCGGCCGCGGGGTTCACCATTCCGCTCTCGCCGGTGTCGGCCTTGCCGTCCTGGTTCATCGGCGCTGGACCGTGTCTCGCCGGTCGCGTTTGAACAGGCGACGGTGCTGACGCCAGAGGTTCCGTAAAAGAGGCGTTCTCGATCTCAATATACGATCGTCCAGAACCAGGTTTGTGCAACCGCGGTCGAGCGCTTCTGCCAGGACTTCGCCGAATTGCTGGCCCGCACGGATCCGTCCCGCTTCGTTGCAAACATGAGCAAGGCGAGGCGCAAGGGCCGCATGTTTCTCGACTATCTGCGCAACGGCCAGGGCGCCACGGCAATTTGCCCGTGGTCGACTCGCGCGCGCTCGGGTGCGTCATGCGCCGTACCCGTCACCTGGGATGAGCTGCCGACTTTCAAAAGTGCGAGTGCATTTGATGTTCCCGCCGCTGCTGCGCGGGCTCAGCAGCCCGACGCTTGGAAAGGCTATTTCGATGTCGAACAGACGCTGACAGAGCGGATCCGAAAAGCAGTCCGGTAGCTGCAGCCTGTCCTGGTCTAACGAGACGCGCTCGATGAATGCTGAGCGAGGCCGATGAGAAGCCCTCTGGCCCACCTGGTTGAGGCGAAGCCGAACGCGCGCTGGTCGCCGGACTTCGTCCATGACCAGTTCACCTGCGGGCGGCGGTTCCGGGTGCTCAACATCGATGTGACGCGTGAATGCCTTGCCGCGATCCCGGACACGTCGATCTCCAGCTCGGCGCGTTGCTCGGGAACTGACTGACCTGACCGGGCTCTCCTTCGTGACCTGATCCCTGTGTCTGAATCTTGCCGACGTGAATCGGCTTTGAAAGCAGGTGGTAAAGGTTGCCGCGACCAAACGGCATGGTGACTGCGACTGATGCGTCTTCGCCTGGGTATATAAAACGCTGTCGCCAGAACAGCGACTGTCCATGCCACCAAAGCCAAGGCCCGTGTGAAGAGAGAACCTCCCGCGCTCGAGAATTAACCACATTCGAAGAAAGCGAAGGACGGTTGGGGTTGGCACCGATCCGTCTCGGCTAACATGGTGCTGTTGGAATTGGGGGCATCCACAGCACGTCCAGGCGCAATGGCAAGGAAGAGACAGGATGCCGACCTTAAGCAATGGCAGTGAACTTATCGTATGGACCGAACCAGAGAATCCCAATCCGACCCCTGACGCGGTCCTTTTCAGCATTACGGAAACAGACGGCGACGTAATCGGACCGATAGGCGCAAAGGCGGATTTCCCTTTCGGTGGGATCGAACTAGCTTCGGTCGACGTCTTCGACGGCTTCTTCACCATCACCAGCTTCACCCACGAGGGCAGGACCGAAACCTGGACGACAGTGGAAACGCAGGTCTTCGACAACGAAGGCAATTTTCTCCGCACCGTGTCCGACCAGGCGGCCTTCCAGTCGGTCCAGATCGTCTCGATCAGCGCCGACAGCCCCGACGACCTCACGGTGACATGGATCGGGGCGAACGAATATTTCGGCGGCGAAAACACCCAATACGGTCAGCACCAGATCATCTTGAAAGGGGGCGTGCTTCTGTCCGACACCTTCGTTAATCACGCGCCCACCGTAGCCGACCTGGACTTGTCGATTTCGCAGGCGCAATCTCTCGACGACGTCAAGTTCAGCGCGACAGATGCCGACTACGATCTCTTGAACTTTATCGTCTTGGACGGGCCGGACAGCGGCACCCTGGAGCAGGAGACAAGTTTCGACGGTAACTACTACCCGTTTCACCAGGGTCATTATGGCACTGCCCTGCACTATCATGCGGATTTTCTGAGCGGAAACCTGTTCGACTACACACCGGTGGCCGGCTTCATCGGCACGGACAGCTTTACGGTTTACGCTACGGATGGCCAGGGCAACAGCAATGTGGCGACGATTACGATCACCGTCACTCCGCCGGCCGAATCCATTACTCTGACCGACGCCACAAACATCGCGAGCTACGCAAGCCATGATCATGCCGTGCTCGTCACCGCGCTGGGCGGGGGCGACCGCATCAGCGGCACCCCGTTCAACGATACGCTCGACGGCGGTGCCGGCCACGACCAGCTGTTCGGGGGCGCGGGCGCGGACGACATGATTGGGGGCGCGGGCACCGATTGGCTGAAGGGCGGCGCTGGCGATGACGAGATCAGCGGTGGTGAGGGCGCAGACGGCGTCCGCGGTGACACTGGCGACGACGTCCTCGACGGCGGCGCCGGCTCCGACGACATGCGAGGCGGTGTTGGCGACGACATCCTCAATGGCGGCGCCGGCCGCGACCGGCTGGCCGGCGATGGGGGCAGGGATGTCATCGTGTTCGACGCACTTGGGCCGGCGAACTACGACAGGATAGAAGACTTCAATGCGCTCGACGATGTGTTCTGGCTGGACAGCTCCGCATTCGTCGGGCTGTCGGCCGGCTCGCTTTCCGCTGCGGTTTTCGTCATCGGCAAGCGCGCGAGCGATGACAACGACCACATTATTTACGACAACGAGACCGGCGATCTGCTGTTCGATGTGGACGGGGCAGGAGGAGCGGCGACTGTCAAGTTTGCCGCCGTGGACCCGAGCACATTCCTCACAGTGGACGACTTCTTCGTGTTATAGTCGCGCATGGTGGGGCGCAGCTACATGGACCGGTCGTGATCGCGCCCACGCGCAGGATTTCCCACCAAGCTCGTTGGCCTACTCGCTCCGGTGTTTGCCTTATCGATCACGTTCGTGGCGTTAGGAATCATCGTTAGCTAGGGACCGCCCGCCTTGAGATCTGCGCAGCTAAGTCCCTTCCTTGACGGGACGCGGCTTGGGCGGCATCGGGGATGCCTCCCGCACCAGCTTGTCGCGTCGATCACGACTGCGGTAATGTCGCGGGATGAAACTACGGCAGACAATAACATTCTGCACTTCCGCGGACGGCACGCGCATCGCGGTGGCTTCGTGCGGTAAGGGGCCGGTGATCCTGCGGGCGGCACACTGGCTGAGCCATGTTGACTACGACCTCGAAAGCCCCGTCTGGCGACCTTGGGTGGAGGCACTCTCGGACCACAACCGATTCGTGCGCTACGATCCGCGCGGCTGCGGGCTGTCCGACCGGCATGTAGCGGACCTGTCGATCGACGCCTGGCATGCCGACCTCGAGGCCGTCGCGGCGACCATTGAGGAGCCGCGCTTCGTGCTGCTTGGGCTTTCGCAAGGGGGGGCGCTAAGCATCGCGTTTGCGCTCGGGCACCCAGAGCGCGTCTCACATCTAGTGCTGGTCAACGCCTACGGCCAGGGTGGTCGGGCGCGCGCCCGGAGCGATGCCGACCTGCTGGAGGCCGAAACGCTGGTCAATTTCATTCGAATGGGCTGGGGCCGCGACAACCCGGCGTTCTGCCGGTTCTTCACCAACCTGTTCATTCCGGACGGTAAGCCGGAACAGCATCGCTGGTGGGGTGATTTGGAGCGAGAAACCGCCTCGGCCGAGGTCGCCTCGCAGTTGCTCTGGCAGATGCAAGGCATCGACGTTATGGACCTAACTGCGAGGCTCAGAGTACCGACGCTGATCATGCACTGTCGGGGCGACATGCGGGTGCCGTTCGACGAAGGCCGCAAGCTAGCGGCGGCGATCCCCGGCGCGCGTTTCGTGCCGCTGGAAAGCAAGAACCACGTACTCTTGCCGGACGAGCCGGCGTGGGCGGTGTTCCAAGCGGAGCTCGCAGCGTTTCTTGGGCAGGACAGGCCGGAGCAGCCGCGCGCCGTTCGCGAGGCCGGCCTGACATCGGCAGAAACGGCTATCCTCGACCTCGTTGCCGAAGGGCTCGACAATCGTAGCATCGCCCAACGTCTCGGGAAACGCGAGAAGACAGTGCGCAACCAACTCTCGGTTATATTCGACAAGTTGGGCGTGCACAGCCGCTCGCAGGCGATCGTTAAGTCACTGTCGAATTGAGGGCCGAAGGTCCCGCGCGGGACAACCGTCCCGGCCACGGGCGGAATTTACCTGCCCTGCGGGACAGCCGCCTCATGCCGGCCGGGAAATGCGCCCGCATTCTCCAACCCTCGGAGGGCATTTGGCCATCCGCAGATCAGGAGTAATGACATTGACCCAGATTGACGAGACCAAGCTGAATGAACTGGTCGGCCGAGTGCTCGGCGACCTCGGCGGCGCAGTCAGTGTTCCTCTTGTGCGGATCGGCGATACACTCGGCCTATACGCCGCGCTCCGGAGAACCGGGCCGGCGACGGCCGACGAGATTGCCGTAGCCGCCGGTTGCGCACCACGCTACGTGCGCGAGTGGCTCAGCGCGCAGTCAGCCTCCGGCTATGTCACGCACGAGGGTGGACGCTTCTCGCTGACCCCCGAGCAGGCTTTCGTCTTCGCCGAACCCGACAGCCCGGCTAACCTCATCGGCGCCTTCGATACCGCTGCCGCGATGGTCGAAAACCAGCCGAAGGTGCAGGCGGCCTTCAAGACCGGAAAGGGCGTTGCATGGGGCGACCAGGCCGGCTGCATGTTCTGCGCCGTTGCGCGGCTGTTCCGGCCGGGCTACGTCAACGCGCTGGTGCAGGACTGGCTGCCCGCACTCGAAGGCGTGGTGGAGAAACTGAAGTCGGGCGCCAAGGTCGCAGACGTTGGTTGCGGCCACGGCATTTCGACGATTCTGATGGCGCAGTCCTTCCCGAAGTCGCGTTTCACCGGATACGATTTCCACCCGGCATCAATTGCCGCCGCCACCACGCACGCGCGGGCACACGGGATGAGCAATATCGACTTCGAGGTCGCGCGCGCTCAGGACTTCCCCGGGCGAGACTTTGACCTCGTCACGTGCTTCGATTGTCTCCATGACATGGGCGATCCTGAAGCTGGAGCGGCGCACATCCGTCAGGCGCTGAGGGGCGGCGGCACATGGATGGTGGTCGAGCCGATGGCGGGCGACACACTCGAGGACAATATCAACCCTGTCGGGCGGCTCTATTATTCAGCCTCGACAATGATCTGCGTGCCTACCTCACTGGCGCAGGAGACCGGGCTGGCACTTGGCGCCCAGGCCGGCGAAAAACGACTGACGGAGGTGATTCGCTCCGCCGGATTCAAGAACGTCCGCCGCGCCGCCGCGACCCCCCTCAACATGGTGCTCGAAGCGACATGAAATCTATTCCCCCCAAGTAGCGCCGGCCGCCTTCTAAAAGGGAAGGCCCCGTACGGCTGGGTAGCGACAGCTCGCAGATTAGCGCGGATGGCGGCGGCGTATCTGACCTCCGTTCGGAGTTGAGCAAGCTCGTTGTCGGCAAAGGTCGCGAGCTATCCTGATCATCGTTGATCGTCAGTCCGCCTTGTACGGTGCCTTGGTTCGTGAAGCCTGATCCTTCGTGCCGTGCAGTATTGTAATAAGGGGTGGGGACAGAGCTGCGATTCCAGCCTCCCGCTGAAATGGCTGCCCGCTGCTGCGCCCGCGTTCCGGTCGCGCCAGCTTGTGGACGATGACGCATATCTTGCAATCGCATCCTATGGGGCCTGCTAGCAATCAAGCTGGTGCCTCAGCCTTCGCCAACATGATAGCGTGACAGACTCTGGCTCGCCGAGTCAGGCCGAAACTCCTAACGCACGGGTTGCGCAGGTAACGTCACTCTCGGACTTTGGTGCTGAGCATCTGCTACCGCGTTCTGCATGCCAGAATCTGCAGGCCGGTTTCGGCCCAAACCTGACCGCCGTTGCGCTCGCCATTACAACGGCCATTCGGCACCTAAATGTCCTTGTCGGAGGCAAGCCACGAGAATCCGGCGCCGGACTGTCTCCAAGGAATTCGTCGCCGCGACCTCGGGTAAGTGCGAAAGGTGCACCCCGTGTCCCGATGCTTGTTTTCTCCTCAGTCCTGCGTCTTGAGGAAGTCTGAGACAGTGCGCATGCAGAGCTCCCGCTCCTCGACATGCGGCATCGAAAAGTGCCCATCGAATGCCCCTAACGCGCTCCACATAGGGTTGCACCACCTCGGGCGTGGCCTCGTCGTGGCGGCCGGAGATCAGCAGCGTCGGCACAGCGATGTCGGGCAGCCGGTCCTCGATGGTCCAGTCTCTCATCGTGCCGATCACGTGGAATTCGGTCGGAGCATTCATGTTGCGGTAGACTGTATTGTCCTCTTCCATGATGGCGAAGGTGCGGCATCGCGTCCGCGGCCCTCAGCGCCCCGCTCAGGTTGCACTCGATCTTCGTACGTGTCCTCGGTTGTTTTCTTCGACATGGCTGCCGGTCCGGAGCATCCTCTCCGCGGGGCAAACGTATAATAACGCCAAAGGATGCAGGTGCAGACCTGCGCTCACAACGTGCGGATGCTCGTCAACTCGCTTTTCTGGATCATGGTCGGGATTGTCGGTCTGGCAATATGGACGTCGACAATGCCGCAGTACCAATGACTCGGGCCTTCGGCCAAGAGTATCATTGATACTGAACGGAACGGAGATCGCCGCGATAAAGAGGCTTGGGACCCATCACGCCGTCCACGACGCCGCTAGGAAGAGGATGTCTCCGGTCGGCAGAACCAGGGTCTGGCACGGAACCGCCGGATCGTTCGCTTCAGTAAGGGACAGCGCAAAGGGAAAGGCGAGAAGGATCACGTGGACCGAAGGGAGGGCTGTAGAGCGTGCTGGGCGGAAGCGGCAGCCATGTCGGCTCCTAACGTGCTCAGCCGAAAGTCTTTGACGGACAAGTCCACGACACCCGCATATTCCAGCTTGGTCGCGGAGCTTGACTTTTCCTCCTTGCGATCCCACTTTCATTTCATGTTGACAGACCGCTTCACTCTGCTCCTTACACGGGTGTGCCCCATCGCGGGCACCTGACCCCCGGCCAGGTCGCGTCGCGCCCCGGTCGCGGGGGATAGGCCAGTTTCCCTGACGCAGGGGAATGAGCCGCACAGTGCGACAGCATTCCAACATCAACTTTTCAACGCCGCGCGCGCCGTGCCCGGCGGTTCAACCAGTATGAGACCGAGATGGCTCCCGAGAACAACAGACAGCGCAGGCCCGCGATCAAAATCACGCGCTCCGACCGCGAGCGGCTGTGGCGGTTGGCAGAATCCTCCGTGGCGAGGGCCCCTAATGTCGCGGAGGTACTCATGACAGAGCTCGAAAGGGCGCGCGTCGTCGATGACGCGCGCATCCCGGCCGATGTCGTTCGCATGGGATCCACGCTTCGCTTCACCAGTGACCTGGGAGAAGACAGGCGCGTGACGCTGGTATTTCCGGGCGAAGCTGACATTGCCGAGGGGAAAATCTCGATTCTCACACCGATCGGCGCAGCGCTCATCGGCCTATCGGCCGGACAATCGATCGACTGGACCGCACGCGACGGCCGAGCCCACCGTCTCACAGTTGAGACGGTAGAGGCGCCGCGCACAATCGGGGCGCCTCATGCGACCGCAGAACCGCGGATCGCACCATGACGGGAGTCCAGGGCCCCGGCCGCCTCTCGCTTTTCGGAGGCTGTCTCATCGCAGGATTCTAGCCCCTGCGCCGCGACGCGCGGCCAGGGGATTCTCCATTTCATTTCAATGCAACCGCTCCCCGGCGGAGCGATGGAGAACTGCGATGTCGACCGAAACCTGTATTCTCACCACGAAGGATTTTACCATCCTCGAGGTCATGCGGGAACGCTGCCTCGGCAGCGACGACCCACTGGTACCGATCTTGAAAAGAAAGATCGAGAGCGCGCTTGTGGTTTTGCGCGATGACGTTCCCTCTAACGTCGCGACCCTAAGCAGCCGCGTTACGTTTCGGGTTGACGGGCGCGAGCCCGATACGCGTATTCTGTCGCACGATCGAATGAACTCGTCAGCCGGCCTGTTCCTTCCGATCTCCAGGCCGAGGGCTCTGGCCCTCATTGGACTCGCCGAGGGTCAGGATTTCCTACTGACAGACCCCGACGGGAGGGAAGAGCGGGTCGTGTTGGAAACGGTTCAGTACCAGCCGGAAGCGGCGCGGCGCGAGAAGGGGGCCCTGAACAGCCTGTCCGCTCTCGCGCAGCGCAAGCCGTGGCTAACGTTGGTACGCGGCGCCTTCTACGACCAGCCCCGCTTCGTGCCAGTCAGATCGGACGAATTCGATGATCCGGGCCCCTCGGCCGCATGAAGCCAGAGCGCGGAGCGATGGACGACCGGTGCTCTCGGCGCGAATGCCGGCGTCCAAGAAAACGGCGTCGGGCAGAAGCAAGGTGGAGACCTGCGATCTCCAATAAATGCTGCAGCTGATAGCGTCTCAACAAAGAGGAATTGTCGGCTGGACCGATCCGACCGTGGTGGGGGAGGGGAGTGCGAAGCGAGGGGCGTAGGGCGCCCCCTCGTAGGACCCTGCCAGAAACCAGTCCGGCTATTTGCGAACGATGCCGCGCAATTGATGCTGCGCCGCCAAAGATGGATCGCCCGAGCGGATCGGCTCGTCATCCGCGCCATGGGGGAAGGCTTCCCGCCACGCTCTTGACCGCGTCCCGGGCTTTCGCCGGATCGATCGGAAGCTTGAACGGTGGAGAATAGGCCGGGACGTCGGGGAGCGGGCTCTGAAGCACGTTCCCGTCGCTATCAGATAGATCCCGTTCCCGAGATAGATTGTGAAGGCAGGCTGGGTCATGTGCGCTCCCCCTCATGCTCAATGGTGGATTAGACGGACTGAAGCCGAAAAGCCATCAAAACCAGGCTATAAGGCGGAAGCGATGCAGTACCAAAATGCAGTGCCGCAGATAGCGACTCGCCCGTCCCTCACCCCTCGGGTTGGCGCGGACGATGGTCCAGCTCGACTCTCTGGCTGGGACTCAATTTTCAGTGCCGCAGACATCCGTTGCGGTATCCTAGTGGAGATGTGCCCGCCAAACGAGTGAATGCGCGCGTGAAAGCAGAAAGTTCGGAGTAGCCGAGCAGCAATGCGATCTCAGTCAAGCGTAAGTGGCGTTGGAGTAGATAGTGTTTCGCCAATTGAAAACGCACGGCGTCAATCGCTTCGCGTAGGTTCAGGCCTTCGTTGGCCACGGCGCAGCGAACTGCCGTTGGCGTCGTGCGCAGGGCCCCTGCGATCGCCTCCAATGAGGGCGCGCCGTGCGGGAGGTGCTGGCGAACCGTGGCGCGGATCCGGTCGAATAGCGACTCTGTCTCTGCGCGCGACCCTACCATTTCCAAGCAATTGCGCATCATGGCGAGCAATTTAAGATCGCGTCCCGGCATCGGCCGGTCCAAATGTTGGGACTCCAGAATAATCGCGTTGCTGGAGCAGCCGAAGAACACCGGCGAGCCGAAGGCAAGCGCATGCTGGCGCCATTCGGCGGGGCGCGGGTGCTCAAACTGGATCTCGGTCGGCGACCAATTGCGGCCGCAGCATTCGCGAATGAGGTTGGTAAATTGGCCCAGCGACAATTCGGCGTCCTGCCGCCGGGCTACAATTGAGGGCGTCTGTATCTGATATTCCAACCGCACGCGTTTCTCATCCTCGCGCTTGAAGCGCATCGTGGATGAGCTTTGCTGGTAGCAGAAGAGATCGGCCAACGTCTCCAGGGCTGACCCGAGGGTAGGCGAGGAGAGGGCTGCATATCCCCAGATGCCGAGATCGCGCGGTTGAAACTGCTGGCCGAATAGGAGCCCAAAATTGTCGCAGCCGGTGCGCTCCGCAGCCTCCTCGAAGAGCTTACAGAAAGTGTCCAGCCGAAGCTGAAGCGTCGGGGCGATGATCATGTCCGGTGCGAGCCCGCAATGACCGAAGATCTCGTCCGCGTCGCCGCCTTGTACACCGATGAATTCGACCAGACCAGCCGCTGCCGCGGCCAGCACCACGGGTGCTGCTGCCGCGCCGCCCTGGAACGCAGAAAATGATGAATGCCCGGCCAGAGCCATGCTGTTCCTCAACAAGTGTCAAACATTGGCGGCGGATCGCAAATGATGGCACGCCACCTCCGATGCCGCAAGGCGATCTGTCGCGGCTGTCAAAACGGGTGCGCTTCCCGTCAAGCCGCCGGGTGCGATCAAGTATATGCGAAGACAATGCCAGGGACGCCTATTCCCGGGTTGCGTAACAGCGCGGCACAGCGCCAGCGTCAAGGAGGGCAGACGGATGATCAAAGACATCCGCCCGGAGCCGCATCGCGGCGCCAACCGGTGGCAGCGTTTTTCGGATTGGGATGAGCGGCCGCTGCGGCTCGACAAGTTTGCGGTCGAAGATCCGGAAAACGGCTTTGCGGCCTTCAGCGGCGCGCGCGACCCCGCACCGGGACTGATCGTCGAGGGCGGCCGGATCGTCAGCATGGACGGTACGGCGGCCGCCGATTTTGACATGATCGACCATTTCGTCGCCAATCACCACCTGGATATTGCAGGAGCCGAGACGGCGATGGCAATGGACTCGGCGCACATCGCGCGCATGTTGGTCGACGTCTCGGTGCCTCGCACGGAGCTTGCGCAGCTCGCCCATGGGCTGACACCGGCCAAGTTGGCGGAGGTTGTGGCGCAGCTCTCGTCCATGGAATTGGCATTCGCCTTCTCCAAGATGCGGACACGCAAAACGCCAGGCAACCAGGGCCATGTCACAAACGCCAAGGATGATCCGCTTCAGCTGGCCGCGGATGCGGCGATCGCCGTCGCGTTCGGCTTCGATGAAATCGAGACCACTATGCGTGTCGCCCGCAACGCCTGGTCCAACGCGCTTGCCTGCGCCGTGGGCGCGGCGGTGGGACGTTGGGGCACGCTGTTCCAGTGCGCCAGCGAAGAGGCGGAGGAATTGCAGATCGGTTTGGCCGGCTTCACGTCGTACGCAGAAACTGTGTCGGTGTATGGCACGGAGCGCGCTTTCACCGACGGCGACGACACGCCTTGGTCTAAAGGATTTCTGGCCGCGGCCTATGCGTCCCGTGGGATCAAGATGCGTTGCACTTCGGGGGCTGCCTCCGAACTCCTGATGGGATTTCATGAGTCGAAGTCGCTGCTCTACCTGGAGGCCCGCTGCCTTTGCCTGCAACGCGCGATGGGCGTTCAGGGCACCCAGAACGGCGGCATAGACGGCGCCCCGCTTGCCTCCAGCATGCCAGGCGGCGTCCGTGAGCTGATGGCGGAGAACCTCATCGCCGTCTGGCTCGACCTTGAATGCGCAACCGGCAATGATGCGCGGCATTCGGAATCGGAAATCCGGGTCGGCGCCAAGATCCTGCCCTTCCTGATCGCAGGATCTGATCTGGTCTGCTCTGGCATGGGTTCCATTCTAAAATACGACAATTCCTTCAATCCTTCCTCGTTCAACGGCGAGGAGATGGAGGATTTTCTCGTTCTGCAGCGCGATTTCGAAGCCGACGGCGGCCTGACATCCATCGATGAAGCCGTCGCGCTGGAGCTTCGCAGGCGTGCCATCGATGCGCTGACGGCAGTTTTTGCCGAACTCGAGCTGGGTGCGCCAACGGACGCGATGAAACAGAGCGTCGCCGTCGCATCGGGCTCCAACGACACGGACAGCTACACGCCGCGTGATGTGGCGCTGATCAGCGACCGCATCAAAGCGCGTGGTATCACCGTTCTCGACGTGATCAAGGCGCTGGCCAGACGCGGCTTTGGCGAGGAGGCACAGAATCTGCTCAATGTGGTACGGTTGCGCGTGTCCGGAGATTACCTCCAGACCGCAGCTGTGATACGCAACGGCCACGTGATCAGCGCGGTCAACGATCCCAACGACTATGCTGGACCTGGAACGGGCTATCGCCTGAACGATGCGCGACGCAAGGAACTGAATGCGATCCGGGATGTCCTGACGCGCGAGGAAGTGCTGCGAACGGAGGCCGCCTTCGCCGGTGCCGAGGCGCGACGAATTGGTTACAAAACATTGGGACCGGCGGCGCAAAACGGCCCACGAAACGAAATCGTTATCGGCGTCAGTCCGGCATTTGGGGTGAAGCTCTACCAGACGCTTGCCGGACATCCGCTTTCGGCGGTGCTGCGTGCGCTATCGGACGGCATGCGCTCCAAAGGGTATGTGAAACGTGTCGTGCGCATGCGCCACACCGCGGATACGTCGTTCCTTGGCCTTTCGGCGGCGCGCCTGGCCGGCTCCGGCATCGGCATCGGCCTCCAAGCAAAAGGAACGGCGGTAATTCATCAGGCCGACCGGCTTCCCCATCACAACCTAGAGCTCTTTTCGAACGCCCCCGTCACGACGTTGGCGCATTACCGAGCGTTGGGTGAGAACGCTGCGGTCTATGCTCAAGGCGACATGCCCCAACCAGTGGTCGTCCCAACCCAAGGCCTGGCGCTGGGGGCGCGATATCATGCTCAGGTCGCATTTCTGTACGCGATCGAAACATCTTTGACGCAAACCGGTGCTCCGCCGGAAGACCTAGAGATAACAGATCTGGAGAGGGCGGGATGACCGACGACGATCAAAAACTTCCGCTTGGCATCGTCGACTATCCGCTCGCCGAGAAACGTCCGCAATGGGTGAAAACTGCGAACGGGAAGTCGCTCGATGATCTCACGCTGGCGGCGATCGAGGCGGGTGACGTGAAACTCGCAGACTTGCGCATCACATCGCAGGCGCTACTCGACCAGGCACAGATAGCTGAGGATGCCGGCCGGCCAACCCTTGGCGGCAACTTCCGGCGCGCGGCTGAACTGGTTGACGTGCCACAAGATGTGGTGCTCCACTGCTACGAGCTGTTGCGGCCGGGGCGGGCACAGGACAAGATGGCGCTGCTGACGGCCGCGGCAACTCTGCGGAATACCTACGGCGCAACCAGTATGGCGGCGTTTGTCGAGGAAGCAGCGGATGTCTATGAGCGACGGGGCCTGTTTTCCTACCGGTTCTAAGGCCGCTGGCGTCGGCGACGCGCCTTCCCCTGCCGGGGCTGTCAAGATTACCGGCCTTAATGTCAAGACCGCCCGCCCGCCGGTCCCTATCGTCAAACGACATAAGGAACCGAAGAATAAGAACCTGCGCGCGAATGGCAGGCGATCCAAGGCAGACAAATGACCGTGTTGCTCGCGGCGCAAGGCTGCGGTCGGCATGGTTGATAGAAAGCGACCGATGGGATCGAGGGTGAGTTCCAGGATCGCGCCAATGGAGGGTTGAATGAGCGATTTTACGCAGACGCGACGCGATTTTCTAAAGAATTCCGCCGCAGCGACCGCCGCTTTGGCCGTCGGCGGGGCAGCTGGCTTGCGGCCGGCGGCGGCGGCCCGCACCAACGAGCTGAACATTCTGTGCTGGGAAGGTTATAACTCCGCGCAGGTGCTTGACCCATTCCGCACCTCGACCGGCGCAACCGTGCGTGCCGAGTCGCTAACCAACGATCCGACCATGATCAATCGCCTGCGCGCCGGCGAGACCAACATCTGGGACCTGATCAACGTCAACAATCCGTGGGCGCGCAAGATCATGTTCCCCGAAAAGCTGATCAAGCCGATCGACCGGGCCCGCTTCGAGCCCTATTTCGACAAGATGCTGCCGAACTTCAAGCCGCCTTACAAATGGGCGATGGACGAGTCCGGCCAGCAACTGCTCGGCATGGCGCAGCGCTTCGGCCCCTACAGCTTTGTCGTCAACACCGACAAGATTAGCCGCGCCGCCGCAGAGGACCAGGGCTGGGACCTTTGGAACGATGCCGCGAACGACAAGAAGTACGGAGTGCAGGCATCGGATGATTGGAACGTCTTCGACCTATGCTGCATCGCGGGCTTCGATCCCTTCCGGGAGCACACCGAAGAGGAAGTGACGAAATACACCGAGACAGCCAAGCGCGTGTTCAAGGGCGCCCGCATGGTCGGTGATCTGGCCACCATGAACCAAGCGCTGGTTTCCGGCGAGATCGATTTCTACCTCACCGGCGGCACCTACTCCTGCTCGCCGGCGCGCGCCGACGGCAACCTCAACATCCGCGCAGTCACGCCGCTCAAAGGTCCGATGGCGGGCGGCAAGGGTGGCATCTCCTGGATCGAGATCACCTCGGTTGTAAACAATCCCGATCTCTCAACCCATGCCGAAGACTTCCTGGAATATGTCCAGTCGCCGGAAATGTCGCATACGGTCGCGTTTGCGGAAGGCACGTTCAATCCGGTCACCCAGATGGGAAATCCCGCCTGCTTCGACCTCTTCACAAAGGAAGAGCTCGACGTGATCCAGTGGGACAGCCTCGAGGAGGAAATGACGCGTTCGGTAGAATACGACATCGTGCCGGATTACGATAAGCTGCTCGACATCATGAGTGCTGCCAAGCGCGAAGCCTCCGGCGGCTGACGCTTTGGTAGCATGATACTGACAGACGTCGCCCGTGCTTTTTCCAGCCGGACGACCCGATCGATTTCTCACTTCGGAATGCGAGGTCCATGGCTGCCCTATCAATTTTGCAGCTTCGCAATCTAACCAAAATGTTTGGCGGGTTTGCTGCCGTAGACGGCATCGATCTCGATTTCCAAGAGGGCGAATTTTTCACCATCGTCGGTCCTTCCGGCAGCGGCAAGACAACTCTGCTGCGCATGCTGACCGGCATGGAATTTGCCAGCACCGGCGATATTCTGCTGCGTGGCAAGCGCATCAACGATTTGCCGGCCAACAAGCGGCCCACCTGCATGGTGTTCCAGTCGCTGGCCCTGTTTCCGCATCGCACTGTCGGCCAGAACATCGAGTTCTCACTCAAGATGAAGGGGGTCGATCCCGCGGCGCGAAAGGTCCGCGCGCTGGACCTCATGACCCAACTGCGGCTGCCGGAAACCTACTACGGTAGGAATGTCACAAAGTGTTCGGGTGGCGAACGCCAACGCGTCGCGCTAGCACGCGCGCTCGCTTACGAACCAGATATCTTATTCTTCGACGAGCCGCTCTCGGCGATCGATTACAAGCTCAGGAAGACGCTCGAGAAAGAGCTGAAGGACATCCACCGCGAAACCGGCAAGACCTTCATCTACATCACCCACAGCCTGGAAGAGGCGATGGTGATGAGCGATCGGATCGGCGTCATGCGCTCGGGAAAACTGGTCCAGGTAGGGTCGCCGCAGGAGATCTATTCCGCGCCGCGCACCAAGTTTGTATCCGAGTTCATCGGCGACGTGAACGTGATTCCGGTGACGGCGGATGGATCGGACCATGTCAACGCCCCCGAATTAAATGCGAGACTCAAGAGTCCACCAGTTCCAGCCGGATTTGCTGCCGGCTATGTGGTGGTTCGCCCGGAATCGCTACATTTCGTGGCCAGCCCGACTGGCAGGGAAAACTGCCTCGAAGGACTGCTCTACAATGAGTATGTGCTCGGCTCGCGCGTTCAGTACCAGGTGCGGGTCGGCGAAAATGTCTTCATCGTCGAGAAGCTGCGGCAACAGAATTTTGCGGGCAAACGGGACGACACGGTCTTGATCGGCTGGGATGCGCGCGACAGCATCCTGGTGACGGATTGAGGCGCCGATGAAGACGCTCGGCAAGATTTTCGTTCCCGGTGTGCGCCACTCACTCCCAGTCCTTGTCTTCTTGCTCTGCGGGTTTGTCGCCCCGCTACTGGCAGTCATCGCCTTCAGCTTCGTGCCGACCCGCACGTTCAGCCTTTGGCAAGACTGGAGCCTCGTGAACTACGTCGAGGTCTTCAATTCATCGAGCTACATCACGTTTCTGTGGTCACTGGGCCTAGCCGCAATCACGGTCGTGATCCTTGCCATCATCTGCTACCCCGTGGCCTTTGGTCTGGCGCGCGTGTTCGGCAGATACGCAACCCTGATAATACTTCTGTTCACCCTGCCTCTCTTCGTTTCCGAAAATGTGCGGATTTATGGCTGGATCCTATTCTTTATCAAGAACGGCGTGCTGCTGGGCACATTGAAGTCCACCTTTGGCTACCAGCCGGAAAGTGTCCTCTTCACCACCGGCCTGACGCTGCTCGGCATGGTCTACGTCTACCTGCCGTTCATGCTGTTTCCGATGACGCTGGGCGTCTCCATGGTGCCGCAACAGACCCGCGACGCCGCCTTCGACCTCGGAGCGACGCGTTGGCAGGTCTTCAAAGAGATCGATCTGCCGCTTTCCATGCCAGGCATCGTCATCGGCTTTCTGCTGACCTTCGTGCTGGCGGTCGGAGCCATTGCCGAGGCTAAGGTGTTGGGCGGTCAGCGCATCATACCGATCACGCACGACATTGAGATCGCGTTCACCTATGCGCAGAACTGGCCGCTGGGGGCCGCACTCTCAGTGCTCCTGATGCTGGTTGTCGGCGCGCTGGTGCTGGTGGTGCTGCGGCGCTTCGACCTCGACTCCATCCTGGGCCGGAGGTGACCGATGGACAGCTACGGTGATCGTGTGCGGCGCGCCTTGATCTGGTCATGGGCTCTCGCGGTCATCGTCTTCATGTACCTGCCTGCAATCAGCCTGTTGCTCGCATCGAGCACGGCCAGCCGCTACTTCATGTTCCCCATCCAGAAGTGGGGCTTTGACTGGTGGCAGAAGACATTCGCCTCGCTGGAAGTGCACCAGCTCTTCAGGACCTCCCTCACTATCGCGCTGTGCGTCACGGCGATCGCCGTCGTGATCGCGCTGTTCGGCGCGCTGGCCTTTGCGCGCTACGAATGGAAAGGCCGCTCTCTCTATCAGAAGATCGTGCTGCTGCCGATCTTCTTTCCGCAAACGGTGCTCGGTCTGGCGCTCTTGCTGTGGTTCAACGCACTCGGCTTTACCATGTCATGGCAGACCGCGGTCTTCGCTCATCTGGTGTGGATCATACCGGTTTGCACACTGGTGATTTCGATCCAGGTTTATTCGTTTGATCCGGCCTTGGAAGAGGCAGCTTTCGATCTCGGCGCCACGCGGTGGCAGGTGTTTCGGGAGGTGACATTGCCGGTATTATTTCCGGGCATTTTCTCCGGCGCGTTGTTCGCCTTCCTGCTCTCTTGGGGCAACTTCCCCCTCTCGCTCTACACCACCGGCGCGGATACCACTCTGCCGGAATATCTCTATGCCAAGATGGTCGCCGGCTACACGCCCGGCGTGCCGGTGCTGGGCACCGTGTCCACGCTTGGCGCCGCTCTGCTTTTGCTGCTCGGCTATATCATCATCGTCGTCCTACGTCGCCGCACCGCCGATGCCGACGGCACCCATTAATTGGAGGAACCATCATGTTGGCTGAATCGATCAGAGGCAAATCGGTCATTGTGACAGGAGCCAGCAAAGGCATTGGCAAGGGCATTGCCCGAGTCTTTGCCAGACATGGCGCGAAGGTCCTGGTCGTCGGCCGCGATCTCGCCTCGGCGGAAGCCGCAGCCAAGCTGCTCGTCGACATGGGTCACACGGCGAGCGGATTCCGCGCCGATGTGACCAGGCCCGAGGAGATGGAAGCGATGGCGAAGGCCGCCGCGGATCGCTATGGCGGGGTCGATGTCCTGTGCGCCAACGCCGGCATGTTCCCACAGGTGACGATCGAGAACATGAGCGCGGAGACGTGGGACGAGGTCCAGGCGACCAACCTCAAGGGCACCTTCCTCTCCGTGAAGGCCTGCATACCATACCTCAAGAAGACCGCAGAGGGACGCATCGTCATCACGTCCTCGATCACCGGGCCGATTACCGGCTTCCCCGGCTGGAGCCACTATGGCGCGACCAAGGCGGGGCAGCTTGGCTTCATGCGGACCGCCTGCATGGAACTGGCGAAATATGGCATCACCATCAACGCCGTGATGCCCGGCAACATCGTGACCGAAGGCCTGGAAGGGCTTGGGCCCGACTATATGAAGGGCATGGCCGCGGCAGTACCCCTGGGCCATCTCGGGGATGTGGAAGACATCGGCCATGCGGCGCTGTTTTTCGCCAGCCGCGAAGCCCGCTACATCACCGGACAAACCATCATCGTCGACGGCGGCCAAACCCTGCCGGAATCGCCGGACGCGCTCTCGCAGATGTAACGAACGCTGGCTGGTGGCCTGCGGCCTCAATGACCGCGCTTGCGGTAGGTGCTCGGGCTGATGCCGGTCCAGCGGGTGAAGGCCCGCGTGAAGGCAGAAAGCTCCGAGTAGCCGAGCAGGAACGCGATCTCGGTTAGCGGAAGCTGGCGTTGATCGAGGTAGGTCCGCGCCATCGCCTGCCGCGTCAGTTCGACCGCGTCTTTGTAATTTATCCCCTGTTCGGTCAGTTCCCGCTGGATGCTGGCGGCGGTCACGCGCAATTCATGCGCAATGTGGTCAAGGCTGGGGTAGCCATTCGGCAGATTGGCGCGAACCGCGGTTTTGACCCGATCGACGAGTCCTTCATCGCCGGCCCGATGCGAGCCGAGGGACTCCAGGCAGGTCTCCATCATGCACATCAATTGCAGATCTCTCCCGGGCATGGCTCGGTCCAGCAGCTCCGGGCGAAACAGCAGTGCATTGGTCGGCTGGCTGAAATAGACCGGCGCGTCGAAGGCGGTCTCGTGCTCCTTCCAGAATTCTGGTCTCGGGTGTTCGAAGTGGACTTCCACCGGAGACCATTTCGCCTCGCCGCAATCTCTGATCACGTTGGCGAACATGCCGAGCGACAGTTCGGCATCCTGCCGGCGTTCCACGATCGCGGAGGAGTAGATCTGGTACTCCAGATGCATCAGGCCGTCGGCGCCCTTGGCCAGCCCCATCCAGGACGATTCCTGATGGTGGTGAAATAGCCGCACCAGATTGTCGAGCGCCGCCCCCAGCGTGGGCGCGGAGATTGCCGCATAACCCCACATGCCGAGGTCGCGCGGCTGGAACTGTTGGCCAAACCAAAGACCGAAATTCCCCGGACAAAAATGTCCGGAGCGAACCTGCTTTGCGGCCTCCTCGAACAAGCGGCAATAAGAGGCGAGCTTGACTTTCAAGGTCGGCGCGCCGGCCATATCCGGAGCTATTCCGGAATTGCCGAAGATCGAATCGACATCGCCACGCTGCGCCTCGATGAAGTCGACAAGGCCGGTCGCTGCCGCCGCGAGCACGATCGGCGCGCCTTCCCTTGCAACCGCAGAATTTCGTTCCAGCAGAGCGGATGTCACTTCTAACGTCCTGGCTAAGCGATGGATCGGCGAAATGATTGCACGACCGGTGCGCCAGCTTCAAGGGAAATGACCCGAAGCGAGCAATAGTTGCGGACGGCGGATGTGCAGTCGCTCAGGTCCATCCAGACAGGTGTCAAGATCGCTGCCTCACGGGTCAAGCCGAAGGCCCCGGCGGCAGTCTAGCTTACGAGACATCGGGACATCCGTTCAAAGAGCAGCCAGGCGAGACATCCGGATCGGAGCCGCTTCTCTTTTTGCCGCAGCGAGAACAATGCATGAGCAACGCGCTCACAACGAAAGAGCTGTTGCAGGCGACTGATGAATTGGCCACTGCGGCGCTGCCGCGCTGGGGCCTTGAAGGCGCCGAGCTCACCTTGATCAATCACTCCGAAAACTGGACGTATCGCGTCGAACCTCCGATCGGCCCGCGACCGGTGATCCTGCGGATCCATCGCCACGCCTACCACAGCAGGGATGGCATCCGCAGTGAACTCGCATGGATGCGTGCCCTGAAGGCCGACGCCGGCGTCAAGACGCCCCAGGCCATTAACGGCAATGATGGCGCCGACATCCAGTGGGTCGAGCATCCCACTCTCGCCATGGCACGCAATTGCGTGCTGTTCGAATTCATCGATGGCGTCGAGCCGTCTCAGGACAATCTCATTCCACCCTTCCGCGCGCTCGGCGAGGTGACGGCGCGCTGCCACAATCACAGTCAGACCTGGCACCGGCCCTTATATTTCGACCGCCTGTGCTGGGATTTCGAGCATTCCATTGGCGCTCGGCCCAACTGGGGTCGTTGGCAAGACGGGCCGGATTGCACGGCGGACCGCGCCCGATTGCTGCAGCGAGCTGTCGATCTGATGGAAGGCCGTCTTGCGCGCTTCGGCCAGGGTGTCGAGCGCTACGGTCTCATTCACGCCGATTTTCGGCTTGCCAATCTTCTCGTTCATGATGGAGACGTCCGGGTCATCGACTTCGACGATTGCGGCTTGGGTTGGTTCCTCTACGATGCGGCGACCGCGGTGAGTTTCTTCGAAGATCGCGCCGACGTGCCGGAATTGATGGAGGCGTGGAAAGATGGCTATCGCCGCCATCGCGTCCTGCCTCGTGAAGACGAAGACGAGCTGTGGACCTTCATCCTGATGCGGCGCATGGCGCTGTTTGCGTGGATGGGATCGCATAGCGAAACCGAGCTCGCCCGCATCGAGGGTCCAGGCTACAGCACCGGCACCTGCGAACTCGCCGAACGCTACCTCAGCAACTTTTCGTCATTTGGATCCGGAAACCAAAATGGCTGATCAGAAACAACAGAGTCCGGAAAAGCGCGAGTTCATCGCCAAGTCGAAAACGTTCTGGAATCCAGGCAAGACCCAGGCCTGGCAGGACATGGGCGTCGATCTCGTCATTGACCGGCGTGAAGGCTACCTGCTCTGGGACATGGACGGCAGGCGCCTGATCGATCTCCATCTCAACGGCGGCACCTACAATATCGGGCACCGGCACCCGGAGCTGATCGAGGTACTCAATAGAGGCACGCAGCGCTTTGACATGGGCAACCACCACTTTCCGTCGCAGGCACGCACTGCACTGGCGGAAAGGCTGGCGCAAATCTGCGGCGGCGATCTGCACTATACCATGTATGCCTCCGGCGGCGCCGAGGCCATCGACATAGCGCTGAAGACGGCGCGCCATGCCACGCAGCGGCGCAAGATCGTCTCCATCGTCAACGCCTATCACGGCCACACTGGGCTGGCAGTCGCCGCCGGCGCCGACCGGTTCAAGAAGATCTTCCTGTCCGATCAGCCGGACGACTTCGTCCATGTACCGTTCAACGACCTGACCGCGATGGAGGACGCGCTCAAGGGCAAGGATGTAGCCGCCCTGATCATGGAGACTATCCCGGCCACCTACGGCTTTCCAATGCCGCTGCCCGGCTACCTCCAGGAGGTGAAGAAGCTATGCGAGCGCTACGGCGCCCTCTACGTCGCCGACGAGGTGCAGACCGGGCTGATGCGCTGCGGCGAAATGTGGGGGTACCAGCGTTACGGCATAACCCCGGACATGGTCGTCACCGGCAAGGGCATCTCCGGGGGCATGTATCCGATCGCCTGCGTCATCGTTCGCGAGCCCTATGCCGGGTGGCTCACTCAGGATGGTTTCGCTCATATGTCGACCATGGGCGGCGCCGAACTGGGTTGCCTGGTCGCCATGAAGACACTCGAAATCCTGCAGCGGCCGACCGTCAGGCCGATGGTCAACTACATCTCCGAAACGTTTCGCAATGGCCTCCATGAGGTCATGAAGCTGTACCCCGATTTCTTTGTCGGGATACGCCAATGCGGCGTCGTCATGGGGCTCGAATTCGATTTTCCGGAGGGCGCCAAGCCGGTCATGAAGCACCTTTATGAGAATGGCGTCTGGGCGATCTTCTCAACGCTCGATCCGCGGGTGCTGCAATTCAAGCCAGGGGTGCTGATGACCGCGGACCTGTGCGAGGAGGTGCTCGAACGTGTCGAGCGCAGCGTTGGCCTCGCTTATGCCGAATGCCTGCGTCGTGGGCGCGGCACGAACCGTGCCGCGTAAGGAAAAGATGCGATGACCGCAATCATCGAAGAAACCCTTGCCGGCGATAGGCGCGCGAGCGGATCCGCGGACCTCATGCTGCAGACCGCGGAGTGGGCAGCAACCGCTTTCGCACGCTTCGATCGCGCCCGCGTGGACAAGATCGCGCATGCGGCCGCGGATATCGCCCACGCGCATGCGGGCGAGCTTGCCGAGGCAGCAGTCAGGGAAACCGGTTTCGGTGTGGCCGAACACAAGAAGATCAAGAACGAGCTCACCTCGCGCGGGTTCTACACGTTCTATTCGAAGCAAGATTTCTGCTCGCCCCGGATCTTGCCGGACCAGAAGATGGTGGAATTGCCGCGTCCGGCGGGCATCGTCTTCGCGTTGACGCCGTCCACCAATCCTGTCTGCACGGTCTACTACAAGGTGATGATGGCGCTAGCGACCCGCAACGCCATCGTGGTCTCGCCGCATCCAATGGCCAAGGCGTGTTCGGCCCGTGCCGCGACGCTGATGGCTGAAGCTGCGGAAGCAGCCGGCGCACCTACCGGCATCATCCAGGTGATCGAGCAGCCCAACCTGCCACTGATTGAGCATATCATGAGATCGCCGCGCATCGGCGTGATCCTGGCGACCGGCGGCACGCCGATGGTGCGCGCCGCCTACAGTTCCGGCAACCCGGCCATAGGCGTGGGACCGGGCAATGCGCCTGCCCTGGTCGACGAAAGCGCCGATCTGGCCGAAGCGGCCAAACGCATTGTCGCGTCGAAAAGCTTCGATAATTCCATCCTCTGCACCAATGAAAGCGTTGTCGTCGCGGTGGAGGCCACTGCCGACCGGTTGCTTCAGGACATGAAATCCGCTGGCGCGCACGTGGCTAGGCCCGAAGAGGTGGCGGCGTTGCGCGAATTGCTGTTTGGCCGCGGCAGCTTCAACGTCGAGGTGCTAGGCAAATCGGCTGTCGAGATCGGCGCGATGATCGGACTGCGCCTGAGCGCCAACATCAAGATCATTATTGCCGAGATAGACCGCGTCGGCATCGACGAGCCGCTGTCGAAGGAAAAGCTCTGCCCAGTGCTTGGCTTTCTGCGTGTGCCCCACGCGCAAGCCGGTATCGCCCAAGCGCGGTCCCTGATCCGCTTCTCCGGGGCGGGCCATTCCGCGGCGATCCACAGCAAGGACACCGCAACGATCCTCGCCTACGGCGCGGCGGTGAAGACCTTGCGCGTCGTCGTCAACGCACCATGCAGCCAAGGGGCGGCAGGCTATGGCACCCATCTCGCGCCCGCTTTTACCATCGGCACCGGCTATTTCGGCTCATCATCGGTCGGCGAGAATGTCGGGCCGCAGCATCTCATCAACTGGACCCGCATCGCCTACAATGACGACCCCAAGGAGGCATTCGGCGATTTCGCGCAGCTCGACGCCTGGGCCGGCGGGCCGGCCGTGGCGCTCGGGCGAGAAGCCCCGATGTCTCTTGGACGCCTGCAGGAGGGGGCGGAGCAGATGCGGGAGGCCGCGCCGCGAAAAGCAGGCGCGACAGGCGATGTGGAGGACGTCACCCAGCTGCGCGAAGAGATTCGCCGTATGGTGCTCGAAGAACTCCGCGATGCGTTGCGGCCATGAGCCAGGCGATCTGACAACATGGCCGAGCTGCGCTCCTTCATCTTCATCGACCAACTGCAGCCGCAAACGCTGTGCTACATGGCGAGCGGCATGCGTGGGCGTTTGCCGCGCACCAATATGGCAGCACAGATCATCGAGGTCGCGCCGGGTCTCGATATCGAGGCCCTGACGGATGTGGCGTTGAAGCACGCCGACGTCAGCGGTGGTATGCTGGTCGTGGAACGTCAGTTCGGCTATCTCGAATTCCATTCGCGCTCCGTCGCCGCGGTGAAATCGGCAGCCGGCGCCGTGCTCGACATCCTCGACGCAGGCTCCGGAGCGGCCATCAAGCCCCAGATCCTGGCCTCCAAGATCGTTACCCGGATCGATCACGGCCACGCCTTCCTCATCAACCGCAACAAATCGGGATCGATGATCCTGCCGGGAGAGTCGCTTTTCGTCCTGGAGATGCAGCCCGCAGCCTACGCGGTGTTCGCCACCAACGAAGCGGAGAAGACCGCCGACATCAAGGTGGTCGACTACCGCATGTTTGGCTCCACCGGGCGGGTATATCTGTCCGGAGCGGAATCCGACGTACGCATGGGCGCGGAAGCAGCACTTGCTGCGCTAAGGGGATGACCCGCATGCTGGACAAGGACGTCATCCGCAGCCTCATTCGCGATGTGATCGCCGAGGAAGTGAAGCACCTTAGGCAAGGACAGGCGTCGGCGGGCCCCCAACCAGTCCGGATCACAAGTAGCGCCGACCTCGCCAGCTTCGCCCGCGAGGTTCTGCGGCTCGCCAAAGACCCGAAAATCCGCGCGGCCATGGAGGCCGGGCATCATCCGTTTCGCCTCGCCGCGGATGCCGTTGTCGCAGGTGCCCCGGCCGCAAGCCCGAGCCATCGCATCGATGTGGGCATCGTCACCGAAGCGGTGATCGGCAAACTGCCGACACACGTCACGCGTCTCCAACTCGGCCCTGGCGTCAGCATCACTCCGTTGGCCCGCGACAAGGCGAAGGCCCGCAACATCAGCGTAGAGAGGATCAGACAATGATACGTGGTCGCGTGGTGGGCCGCTACTGGGCCACAAAGCGCATCGAGCACATTCCGTCCGGAGCTTTCCTTGAAGTGGAGGGCGCCGGCGGCGGGCTTTTGGTTGCCTTTGACGTCCTGGGCTGCGGCGAAGGCGAGGAAGTCCTCATCGTCACCGGTTCCACTGCCGCCTCATGGCTCGGCGGCGGCAAGATTCCGATCGATGCACTCATCATCGGCTCGCTCGACGAACACCAAAACCGAAATCCAAATAGCTCAACGTAAACCAGGAGAGCACTATGTCGAACGCAATTGGAATGATCGAGACCAAAGGGTTCGTCGCGGCACTGGCCGCGGCCGACGCCATGGTGAAGGCAGCCAATGTGACCGTGGTCGGACGCGAGGAAGTCGGCGACGGTCTCGTCGCCATCATCATCAATGGCGATGTCGGCGCGGTAAAGGCCGCGACCGAGGCGGGCGCCGAGGCGGCCACCAGCGTCGGCACGCTGGTCTCGGTGCATGTCATCCCGCGTCCGCATCCCGATCTCGGCAAGCATTTCGCCTCCGCGACCGGCAAGTGATGCGCTTTTTTGTCCTCGGAAAGCCCTCCCGCTTTCGGACAGGAGTTGTATCCTCGGGCAGTCGCGCGCGGGTGGTGCAGCCGTACCGACCAGCTGCGGTTTCCTGTGACGGCGAGGGCGATCAGGGCTGGAAGGCATGAAGACCGAGCTTCGCGTCTATCTGCTGGTGAAGGATCTGGGCCGCCAGTTCGCGGCCTACATGTCGACACCGACGCGCGGGCGCGGCTATCCCCCAATGTCGGGAGAACACTCGCTCATCATTGAGGTCGCGCCGGCGCTCGCCATTCACCGCATCTGCGATCTCGCTATCAAGCAGATGCCAAACATGGAGCCGGGTCTGCTTTACACCGAACGTCACTATGGCATCCTCGAGCTGCATTCGCCCGATCTTGCCCAGCTCGACCAGGCCGGCAAGGCGATTCTCGACGGCATCGGCTGCAAGCCAGAGGAGCAGCTGAAGCCGCGCACGCTGTACGCCGACATCATCGAAAACGTGTCGGACCAGCATGCAATCATCCTTAATAGAACACGCGAAGCGTCGATGCTGCTGCCAGGAAAATCACTGCTCGTCTACGAGCTGGAGCCGGCGCTGTTTGCCACCGTCGCGGCAAACGAAGCCGAACGGGCGGCTCCCGGCATTACACTCGTCGACGTGCAGATGATCGGCGCCAGCGGCAGGTTGTTTCTGGCCGGAACGCGCGCGGAATGCGAGAGCGCGCGGGACAGCATCGACAAGATGTTGGGTAGCGTGATCGGCCGGACCGGAAAGGCTTAGGGCAGACCTAGCCGAGTCCCACGGTTTGCTCGCGTTACGACGGGCGCCGAGCTCCCGTTTCGGCACAAGACAACTGCGGAAGGATAAGCTCAATGATCCTGAAGGACAGAGTGGCGATTGTGACCGGGGCGGGTTCGGGCATCGGGCGCGCCAGCGCCGAAATCCTCGGGCAGGAGGGCGCCAACGTTCTGATCGCCGACCGCGATGGCGAGAAGGCAGCCGAAACGGCCCACGCCATCGAGCAAACGGGTGCGCACGCACTGGCGATTGCCATCGACGTGTCCGACGATCTGCAACTTGACGTGTTGATCGCGCGCTGCATGGAAAGGTTCCGCCGGATAGACATCCTGCATTCCCATGTCGGCTTTCAGGTGGAAGGTTCGCTGGAGCAGGCGGACGTGGAGGGGATGGACAGATCGTGGCGGCTGAACGTGCGCCAGCACTTCCGCCTGGCGCAACTGGCGGTCCCGCATATGAAGGCGCAGGGCAGCGGCTCGATCATCATCACGGCGTCGAACTCCGGCGTGCTCTATGACCGGGGGATGATCGCCTATGCCACGACGAAGCACGCGGTCGTCGCCATGACGAAACAGATCGCACTCGACTATGCACGCCATAACATACGGGTCAACGCGCTCTGCCCGGGCTGGGTCGACACGCCGTTCAACGAACCGTTCATGCGACAGATGGGCGGACGCACTGCGCTTGAATGCTATGTAAGCCAAAAGATCCCCATGGGCCGCTTTGCCACAGCCGAGGAAATCGCCGAGTCGGTGCTGTTCCTCGCATCCGATCGCTCTTCCTTCATGACTGGCCAGGCGCTCGTCATCGACGGTGGCGAATGTCTAGGCTGACGTCTCGCTATGGTCATACAATTTCTTGCGGCTGTAGTATTCCCCAAGCTCGATCGCCGGAACGGTGCTCACGCCGAGCTTGCGAGCCGCCTTTGCCGATATAGAGGCCGATCAGGACGCGATCGCGCAGACCGCCTTCGCCGATTGCTGTCTCTTCGGATTGGATGCCGCTCCTTGCCTTAGCAGGTCTGGAACTTGCCGCCCGCTACGGTGACTTCGGACGCCCGCCTGATAGGTTTGAGCTTGCCCCGGGGCGCCCGCAGCGACGAGCACTACGGCGGCTGGGATCGAGCAATCGTCTGACCTGAAAAATGGCTGAGGAGAACGAACCGGGGCCGGAGAATACGAGATGGAGTTGGAAGGTCAGTGCGAACTAATCGTTCGGTCCATCCGTGGGTCGCCCCCGGATTTCGCGACAACTGCCGGTTCACGTGACGGCAGGGAAAAGCAGGTCGACAGTCGTCCCCGCTTCGGGTTCGCTGGAGATCGCTATCATGCCGCCGACCATTTCCATGAACGCGCGCACCTGCGGAAGCCCGAATCCCGTCCCGCGATCACCTTTCGTACTAAAGAACGGATCGAACACTTCGCGGATGATGTCGGCGGGCATGCCACAGCCTTCATCTCTGACCCTGACGCGAACGTGGCTCGATGTAAGGTTGATTCCAGGTGTGTCGGAGCCTGAAACATGTCTGGTGCTGATGTCGATCCTGCCGCCGTTCGGCATAGCGTCTCTGGCGTTCGTGACAAGATTTAGAACGGCCGCCTCGAAGAAGGCGGGATCCAACAGGCAGTTCGGCAGGTCGGGAGTTAGATCCAGTATAAGACGAACGTTCGGCCCGGCGCCGTATCTGAGAAAGGGCTCGAACGTGTGCAAATACTCATTCACGTTGCCGGCATGGGGATCGAGGCTCTGATGCCTCGCAAATGCGAGAAGCTGAGACGTCAGCGCAATTCCTCCATCGACCGCGATCTTCGTCTCCGCGAGGTGTGCACGCAGTTTGGTGGGATCGTCCCAGGTGTTTTCAGCCAGCCTGAGGCCTGACCCGATGGCTGTCAGCAGGTTCTGGAAATCGTGGGCTATTCCGCCGGTGAGTTCACCAAGCGCTGCCAGCCTGCGTGTCGCAGTTGCCCGCTGCTCCGCCGCAGCGGCGGACGGTAGCGGAGTCTGAGGCTGGACTGACGTTTCCTGGGTCACCTTGTTGCCAATTTGCGGCTTGGGCGTCGTCACGACAGCCCAGAGTCAATCCGGGACAATCCCTGCTTCCCTTATACTAGCATAACAACACGCAGGATGTTTTCTTGCCACCTGCGCCCATCACACGGCAAAGGTCGGAAAGCTCAGAATCATACGATGATCCTCGACTTTCTGAACACCCGGAATGTTTTCGCATAGGACCCGGAGGGCGTCGCGTTCCTCGTCGGACTCTAGGGTGCCCCAGAAGGAAACCACGCCGTTCCTGACCGTAAAATTGGGCGTGCTGGCGCTCGGCCATGCCTCATCGCGCAAAGCCAACTGAATCTGCTGACGGATAGTTTCGTCGTCTGCCTTGCAGGCGCTTCGTGGAAGGTTCGCCGTTGCAGCCAAGGCGCGAACTATGTTGGCGCGACTGACTATCCCCACGACCTTCCCGCCGCGCATCACGGGAACCCGCCTTATTTTTCGCTGCGCCAACAGGTCGGCGATGTCCGCGATCGGCGTGGATTCTTCGACGGTTACGACGTTCTTGGTCATAACGTCCATGACGCGGGTTGAATGCTCGCGGCTGTACGCGGCGGCAAGCACCGCCTTGCTCTTGAATATCCTGGACCACCATGACACCGGGCGCGCGGCCGTGCCGATTTCGGCTCGATGGAGGAGGTCTCCTTCGGTCACGATGCCCACCAGAACATCGTCGTCCAGGACGGGCAATCCGCTTACGCCTTGGGTGACGAGGAGTTCGGCGACAGTCCGAATAGCGGTGTCGGACGCCACAGTGATGACGTCGGCGGTCATTACATCTTTGGCCATCAGCATTTTGACTGCTCCTTCGATACCCACGCCTGGGCTCCGATCCCAGCGGGCTGCCGCGGCGTTCGACGACAAGGTCCGATAATACGAAACTGCTCGCTGCAGTTCTCTTGCGTGGAAAGCCCGCGCCTCGAGTTCATCCGACAGTGGGACCAGTCGTCCGGACTTTCGAGCCTTGCTGAAGAACCATGGCTCCGGAAGGCCACCTGCTTGGGGACCTATAACAAGAGCTGTCACGAAAGGCCTGGCGGCGATCGTGTCCTCATCCATCAGTCTTTCAAGTGAGGCCCTGACAAGAGTTTCGTCGACGCCTGCGACGGTTCCAACTGATCGGAGCAGCTGCCTGTAAGTGGTGGGTATTCCTTGGCACGCGTGCCTGATCAGTTCCTGCTGCAGGCGAATGCTCATGAGCCGTTCCTCCCGCTGCCCCATCGGTCTGCCGAACCTCATAGAGCTTTGCGCAATCGAAATCGGGAGCTCGGATCTGGAAGAAGTATGGGGAGGCATGCAAGCGCCCTTTCCAGTGGCAAGTGCCACTGGGCCTGAGTTCGGAGACTGCAATCGATGCCCGAGTGTTTACCGAAAAGTGTGCTAGGTCCAACGAAAGTTATTGCCACTTGAATGCAGGTTCGTTGCTTGATCTCGCCGTCGAGCCTGACCGGTGGTCATCAACGAATGCACGACAACAGCGTCAGCAAAAAGCTCACTGCCGAAGTTGGACCTAATCGGGGCTGTCGTTTAAAATGGAATGCAGTCCAGCCATGGCTGGCCCTACAACGGTTTCATCCGCGCTGGCGGACTGCACCGCGTAGACCGGATAGGAGAATTGCGGCATCTCGGGCACGAGGTGAAGCCTGCCTTCCGCTATATGAGGCTGCACCGCACTCATCCTGACATAGCCGGAACCGCCGGCCGAAAGAAGGTAGCTGAGCGCAAGTGGGCCGAGATCGAAAGAGAGATCCGGTGCGACATCCGGGAAATTCATGTCGTGGTGAAGCACAAAGTCGGGTCCCCAATCCGTATACACATACTCAGGGCCGCCTAGAAGGCGCGCTTCGGGATCGGTGGTCACGAGCACGAGCTTTTCTTCCGTGAGCAGGTCAATTTTCAGACCCGGGCGATGCTGGGGCGCGTACATGATCGCGACGTCGACCATCCCCGATGCAACTTGATTGATCAGATCCTGCGGCACATCAACATGCACTCGAAGCGCGATGTCCGGCAGCGACTGGCGCATCCATCGTACCCAGTCAAGGAGCAGCGGTTGCCAAAGGCTGACCTCGCTACCGACTGTCAGAACGGCGCGCCGGCCTGGCGGCACGGCAACCTGGTGAAGCGTACGCTGCCATAGCTGGACGAACATCGGAGCGTGACGCAGGAATTGCTCGCCTGCCGGAGTGAGCGAAGCTCCGCCCTTATGTCGAATGAAAAGCGCACGTCCCAGCTGTTGCTCGAGGCTGCGGATTCGGGCGCTCACGGTGGTCTGAGCGACATTCAGCCGCTCCGAAGCCCGGATGAAGCTTCCGGTCGAAACGATCTCGATGAAAGTTCGCGCGAGTTCGATGTCCATCCGACATAGCATAAAACTTGCATTCAAATGTCAATCAGCTTCGTTTGTCAGATAGGTGGCCTGCGCGGTACGCTTCGGTGAACCTAGAGCCGAGGTCGGCGCCTGAATCAGGCCGCACGGCGACGCCCCGAGTGCCGAATGCGGAGGATGCTCCGCATTGCTAGAGGTGTAGATGCTGGATCTGAGCGCGTCACGTGACCCAGGCATGTAGTGGGCATTCGGCTGCCCGCGGGGGAAGGACTGGATATGACGCATCCGCCATCTGAAGAACGCCCACAGTCGGGTTTATCGGCGCGTCAGCAGGATCCCGGAGCACGACGGCATCGTTGTGGGTCTCGTCATGGGCCGCGTAGACAGGGTAATAGGACCTTTCCGCGCCCGGTCGCGCAATCGGTCGAACACTTCGCGATGTTCGCGGATCTCCTCCGGATGCCGTCGGCGGAATTCTTCAAGCGGGGAGCTGGCAACCATAGCGGATATATTGAGCGATCATAAAAGTTGCACTCAATTGCCGGTTAAATTCGTTTGCGTGAGGCCCGAAATGCTCGGACACTCGCTTAAACGCAGCCCACCGGCTCGAAGGACACAGCTGGTACGCGACAGAGAAATCCGAAGTTGCCGGCAGATAGAATCCGAAGCTCGCGTTTCCAGGCGCAAAGGCCTGTAACATCGCCCATTTCACCTAGGGGAGAAGGAACAATGGCTGAAAGCCAAAACAGACCGGATCTCGTTGAGGGCATCGCGCTTGTTGATCTCCCCGATGGCGGCAAGCTCGTCGGTCATTGCGGCGACGAGCAGGTGATGGTGGTGCGCCGCGGGAACGAGGTGTTCGCAGTCAGCCCGACTTGCACACATTACGGCGGGCCGCTTGCCGATGGTCTGGTGGTCGACGACACCGTCCGTTGTCCATGGCATCACGCGTGCTTTGATTTGCGCACGGGCGAGGCTTTGCGCGCCCCCGCCTTCGGTCCGCTCGCGAGCTGGTCGGTCGAACAGCGAGAAGGCAAAATATTCATAGGCGAGAAACGCAAAGGGGTGACACCGAAGCCGGGTGATGAATACCCCACCCGGGCTCCCGATAAAATCGTGATCGTCGGCGGCGGCGCGGCCGGTTTTGCCGCGGCCGAGAAACTGCGCCGCGAACGATATCAAGGCAGCATCGTCATGCTCAGCGACGACAAGGTGCCGCCCGTCGATAGGCCCAATCTTTCCAAGGACTACCTCGCCGGCAAGGCGCCGGAGGACTGGATTCCGCTGCGCGGGCAAAGCTTTTATTCGAAGAACGAAATCGATCTCCGTCTCGAGACGAAGGTAACCGGCATCAACGCCGGTTCCGGCGAGCTGGTGCTCGCGGACGGAAGCAGAATTCCCTACGACAGGCTGCTGCTCGCAACGGGAGCCGAGCCCGTCCAACTGACCATCCCCGGCGCCGACCAGCCGCATGTGCACACGTTGCGTTCACTTTCCGATTGCAAGGCAGTCATCGCCAGCGCCAAGACCGCGCGCCGCGTCATGGTGCTGGGCGCCAGCTTCATCGGCCTTGAGGTTGCGGCGGCGCTTCGGGCCCGTGATATCGAGGTTCACGTTGTAGCGCCGGACAAGCGGCCGATGGAGCGGATACTTGGCCCGCAGATGGGCGACTTCATCCGCACCCTGCACGAGGAAAACGGCGTCGTCTTTCACCTGGAGGATAGGGCGAGCAGCATCGGCGGGGCGACGGTCAGACTCGAGCGCGGTGGCACATTGCCCGCGGATTTCGTCGTCGCCGGCATCGGCGTGCGTCCGCGCACGGGCCTTGCCGAGGCGGCGGGACTGAGCGTTGACCGTGGCGTGATCGTGAATGCTTATCTCGAAACGAGCGTGCAGGGGATCTTCGCGGCTGGCGACATAGCCCGGTGGCCCGATCCGCACACGGGCGAAAACATCCGAGTCGAGCATTGGGTGGTTGCGGAAAGACAGGGGCAAACTGCGGCGCTCAACATGCTTGGCCGGCGGGAGAAGTATGCCGGTGTACCATTCTTCTGGAGCCAGCATTACGATGTTTCGATCAACTATGTCGGCCATGCCGAGCATTGGGACATGGTCGAGATCGACGGCGACATTGCGGCCAGAGATTGCCTTCTCCGGTTCAAGCGCAATGGGCGGACACTGGCAGTCGCATCAATCTTCCGGGATATCGAAAACCTGGAGGCCGAGGTGGCCATGGAACATCAGGGGGCGCAGGGAAGCGCTCTCGGCAAGCACCTCGCATAAAAGCGGAATCACGAGGTCGCGGTGATGGAAAGGATTAGCCTCATGGCAACAATGCAGCAGGAACCCAACACCGGCAGCGGCGTACACCCGGTTACATCGCCTCAGCGCTATTCGGCGCTCGTCAAGTTCATCGACGATGTCATGGACAGAGAGTCGAGCCCAACATCCGTCGAAATCTATGCGGTCGGTAACAACTGGTATTGCAATGTCCGCTGCGGGGACAAAATAACCCGCCCCATGGGGCCTTATAGCAAACAGCAGGCGGAGCAAATGCAGGATATCCGCAGGAGGCTGATTGCAAAGGGGGGCACTGCCCGTCTGATGTTCGACCAGAATGGAATGAACCCACAAGCCTCGTAGCGCGTTGCAGTCAGCTGCGTGACCAGCGCTGCCTCGGCGGATATTCCTCAGCTGGGGAGCCTAGGCGCACGCGCCCGCAACGTGGCGACTTGTCCGCTCGACACATGGAGCGGACGGGGTCACGGGCCAGCCGTAGCGACAATCTTCCAATAGAAGCCAGGCGTCTAAGTTGTGCGGTAAACAGTCATTCCCGCGCCAATCAACGTCGCGATCATCGGTGTGGGCGGCCGGGCAATTCGTTGGGCCGGCAGAGCGCTAAACGCAGATCCTTAGATTCCGATTCGCTGCTTGTAGGAGCTGACACGGCCCACAATTTTCATTGCGGGCCATCTCTTGCATCGGCTGCCCGTCAGAACGAGCGCTGAAAGCGGACGATGCCGCCGAGGTTGGCTTTGTTGGTAGCACCGGTCCAGTTGTAAGTGTCGTCCGAACCCACTCTAAGGTAGTCAATTTCGCCCGTTACCTTGACTCCGGGCATGATGTCATAGGCAATGTTCGTCGCGACGGCCAAGTTCTTGTGCTGGTCGCTTGAGATCTGGGCATTGAACGAAGTCTTCTCGTTGATCCTGTAGGTGCCACCACCCCAGACCGCCCAGTTCCCACCCCACTGCTTGAAGAAGTTGCGGCCTGTGAACGTGTTCCTATCGGTGCCGTAACCCGCCATGATAAACAGCGTAAGATTCTGGGCCACATTCACGTCCAAGCGAACCTTCGCGGTCCACTCTTCGTAGTTGCTACCATAGGCGCCTACCCCTGTGATCGCACCCCAGGGTTGCTTGTACTTCACGCCCCCAACGAGATTCGGCATATAGCTGTCGATCGAAGTATCGCCCGATCTATCGCTGGCGCCTTGTTCTAACGACGCCACAGCCGTGAAGCCATTGCCGGCCTCAAAGTAGTACTGAACGACATTGGTGTCGAAGCCGCCATATGGAACCAGCGTGTCGTTGATGACGTTGCCGGCATAGCCGATGAAGGTATTGAAGGCGGATTCGTCCTTGCCGACACGCAGACCACCGAGCTGCATCCAGGCAAAGTTCAGCGTCAGACCCTTGTCGCGGGCCTGCCAGTTGGTACCTCCTGCGGAATAGTCGCCGCCGCTGTTGCCGAAGCTGATGCGGGTCTCGGTATAGGTCTTCAAAGTGCCGAGCTCGGTCTCCTGGCCGGTCCAGGTTTTCACCGTGAAGCGGGCATTCATTTCCCAGGCAGAGTTGGTGCCGCTGCCCATCTTGTCTGGAACATGATTAACGCCATCAAACGCCCCGGTGTCGCCGGCGGCGATGTCGTAGCGGACATAACCGCCGATGCGCAGGCAGGTTTCGGTGCCGGGAATGTAGAAGTAGCCAGCCCCGTAGACATCGCAGATCTTGACGTAGTCGGCGTGTTCTGGCTCCGCGACTACGGCTTCGGCAGCGCGCGTACCGGAAACTGCGATTACGGCCACAGCGGGGCCGAGTAGAAGGCTTGTCAAGTTCATTTTTGTACCTCCAAAAGGTTTAAAAAAAGGGTTTGGGCCTTTTTACTGAAGGACAGCGTCCCACCCGCGCCCGTGATCGAGAAGGACGGGACCCCGCACCAATCTCTAAATCAGATTGAAACTAGTGATGTAGAGATTCAATAAATCACTTTTGGAACGAGTAATATTTGATCAATATCATAATAAGATGTTGCGTAAACAACACAAATATCTCGAAACTTTGTTCATGTAGTTCAGTTAGTACATTTCGTGTACGGCGTGCAATGTGTGCATATTTTTTTATTCTACTGGTGGTTCCACAAGATAGGTGGTGGCACGCGATCGTGTGCCGCCTGGATGTTGATTTGGCAGCAGCTTAGGGCGCTTTAGGATGACGAGTTCTGGCGCAAGGCTGAGACGACCTCTACGACCAAATCTTGCCGGAGCATGGTGATGGGTGTCCGGCCGCCAAGACAGGCCGACGGGTTCTTAAGCCAGAACCATGCTCGTCGTGGATTCGCGAAGCAGGAGAGCACATCCCTTATGCCGGGAACTGGCCTGCCGTCTACGAATTGCGCCAAAGGAAACACATGCTTACGGGCGCCCGTCCTCAATGCGACCACCTCATTATGCCGCCTCCATAGATGGAGTGTCGATCGGGGTATACGAAGCTGTTCTTCCAAGTACGTCTGCCCCACTACCTGCCCAGCCCAATCCCCGATCAATATCGTCTCAAGCTCGTCCCTCTGATGCGACAAATCCTGGAAAACTTGTCGTGGCTCGCCTGGAGTTGAGGCGGCTGGGGCATCTTGCGCCTGGCTGACAAGGCTCATTTCCAAACGAAGCATCGCCTTGGCTGCAAGCGATTTAACTAACTCTGACGCCAGCCTGGGTAGGTCGTCCTGCATAGCGTCGATGGCGCGCAAATGGTTAGGAGGAAGAAGCGCCACGGCCGCAGCGACTCCGCCAGCGATCTTGCCGGCTGAGATCGAGGTTTTTCTCGATTGGGCGCGCCGAGCCAGTGCACGCTCGACCTCCAGCGCTATGAAGGTTTCGAATTCATCTACGTAGTGCTTGGGTTCGGAGTTGGGCCAGTCAATCATGCAGTGTCGCCAACGCTGAGGACGGGAAAGGAACAGTCCTGAGCAAAGCTCAGCGTTTCGGGACTATGATTTCGATTGAATGAGGCACATTCCGTTGCCGTTTCTTCTGTCCATCCACCGGAAGTGCTTGTAGAACCAAGCCGGCGACCTTGCTTTTCTTCGGGTTCGGAGGGTTCATGCGTTCCCGCCCGCCCGGCGCGATAGGTGCCGGGGGTTGGACACCAGTTGAGAAAGCAAGAGAGAGCTTCAGACAAAATCAGTCCTCTACAGCACGCTAATGCTGAGATGGCCTTTGGCGCTGCGGGTCTCGCGGGCTTCCAACACGTAACCGGCCGCGCGGATTGTTCGGATTGCGTCGTAACCGCTTAATGGCCGCAACGCCTGCCGCAATCGCCCGATATGTACGTCGACAGTGCGGGGATCGACTGACCTCGTTCCGCGCCATGCCGCCGCGATAAGCGATGGTCTGCTGTGCACCGTGTTCGGAAACCGAAGAAAATACTGCAACAGCCGGAATCCGATCGGCGCCAGATCCAGCGGCCGCCCATTGCATCTGACGCTTTGGCTGGCAAGGTTCATTTCGATCTCTAGCTGTCGCAGCGTCCTGCCTGATCCTAGTTGGCCGAGATCCTCGCCATATACACCACTGGTCGCACCGTTCTTCAGAAACTGCAGCAGTCTGGCAGGCGCCAAAGGACGGACAAGGCTGTCATCGATACCGGCTTCTATCAAGTCGATGTGACGTTCGCTGCTGGCGCTAACCAGTGCCGCGATCGGAACGCGCCCTGTTAGTGCGCCGCGTCTCAGTCCTTCACATATCGCCCCTAGATTATCCGACAGGCAATCAAGAAGGATCGCACGTGTATTGGGATGATCCGCAAGACGGACCACCTGATCCGGTCTGCTAGCCAGACAGACCGCATATCCCTCGGCCTCAAGGATATATTGGAGCAGAAAGCAGAATTCTGCGTCTTCAGAGCTCAACACCACAACAGGTTTCATTTTGACACCTCCCGTCGCGTTCGCACATTTCTACGATTCAAATCGTTGTCATTGCGCATCCGCCGCACCCGTCGGCTCGCCGGATCGCCTTGATCAGCCCACTACAGAGGCAGGAATTCTCCGCCATTAACGTCCACGACCGCACCATTCACAAAACCGGCTTCGCGAGAGATCAGAAATTCGACAACGGCCGCGACATCATCGGGTTGGCCGAGCCTGCCGGCCGGAATGGCGGCAAGTGCTGCCTTGTTGGTGGGCGTGCTCGGTTCTCCGGCCATGTTCGTCAGGATTCGGCCGGGTGCGACCAGATTTACGGTGATGCCAAAAGGAGCATAAGCAGCAACGAGAGACTTGGTCAGTCCCGACAGCGCTGCTTTTGAAGCGACGTAGCTCGCCCCCGCAATTTTGGGCCTTGTCCGCGCTGCGACGGAGCCGATCAACACTATACGGCCGAAACCGCCCTCCATCATGGCTGGGCCGACTGCCTGGCAACAAAGCATTGCACCGGTCAAATTGACGGCCAACACTTCGTTCCACTCCTTCAAGTGGATCTCGTTAAAGGGGGTGGCGCCTTCACGTCCCTTTGGCGAAACACCTGCATTGCAGACTAGTGCGTGCGGTGAACCCCATTTTGCGCGAAGTGCGAAAAAAAACTCTGCAATCTGCGCCGGTACCCCTAGGTCAACGCGTTGGGCGAAGACCCGCTCCGCGCCGAACTCCTGGGCCAGTTCGTCGCGCGCAGACTCGACGCTTTCACAACTCTGGCTGAATACCGCAACCAGGTAATTTCGACTAAGAAGTAGACGCGCGGTCGCGAGTCCTATCCCGGTGGTGCCGCCGGTGATCACGGCGATCTGCGAATGGCTGCTATCGATCATGCTGCGGCATCGACCTCCGCAAACAGCGACAATGGTGGATGAGCAGCTGGATCGGTCATGACTTCGATGACAAAAGGAGAATTTGCAGCCATGCCGGTGCGCAATGCATCAGAAATCTGGTCCGCCGATTCAATCCGAACCGCCGTGCAGCCGCAGGCTCTGGCGATCATTGCATGATCGACTTGACCCAAATGGCACGCGCTCGTGAAGGCACCGAACTTGACTGACTCGGCGTCCCGCTGAAAGCCAAGAATGCCGTTGTTGAGCACAATCACCGTGATTGGAAGTTTGCAGCGAACCATGGTTTCAAGTTCAGCCCAACTGTGTGCAAATCCACCATCGCCGACGATGACTACCACCGGGTATTCCGGTCGCGCCACCTTGGCTCCAATGGCGAGTGGGATTCCCCACCCAAGCCCAGCCAGACCACGCGGAGTCAAAAATCGCATCCCCGGCGACCGCGCGCGCAATTGGCCGGCGACCCACATCGACGAATAGCTAGCGTCGGCCACGACGGTCGTGTCCGGCGTAATCTGGGCCTGCAGTTCGGCCATAACCCGCTCGGGGCGGATTGCCCCCCTCTCGCTTTCCAAGCGGCTTGAACGCGCATCATGAAATTGCGTCCAGAAGCTGCCTATACGACCTGCAATCACGCTCCTGGCGGTGAGCCGTCGCGAAAGATCGGATTGGCAAAGCGCAATGCGCAACGCGCGCAGGGTTTCGGCAGCGTCGCCAACCAGGCGCACCTTTGCCTCGTAGGTGCGGCCAACTTCCGCCGGATCCACATCGATGTGGATGATCGCTTTGTCAGCAGATATTTGCGTCCAGCTGTCCGTGCCGTTCTGGTTGGTGCGGGTGCCGACCAGCAATACGACGTCTGCTTCCTTTAACAGCGCTACCGAATGACACCCAAGCGAACAGGGCCCAACAAGAGAACCAAGGACTCCGGCCGAGAGCTCATGAAATTCGTCGACCGCTCCCTTGCCCATGAAGGTCGTGAAAACAGGAAGTGCGCATTCGTCCTGAAACAGAGCAAGTTCGGCTGACGCCCCGCTCGCATGCACACCGCCGCCGGCGATGACGACCGGCAATTTTGCATCGCTCAAAAGTCCGGCTGCGGCGGCGATATCGCGTTCGCAGGGGCGCAACCTGTCAATTGGCCAGTGACCGAGATTGGCTGTTCGCTCGAATTCCGTGCCAGTCCAGTTCGCGCGCAACAGGTCTGCCGGTAAGACAAGCGCAGTGGGGCCCGGTCGCCCTGACCCTGCAATGGCAAACGCAGCGTCGATGTAGTCTTCGATCCGCTCCGCCACCACAACCTTGCGCACCCATTTGGTGCAGGACTGAAATAGCCCCAGATGGTCGAGTTCCTGGAAAGCATTGCGGTCGGCTTGAGCGCGCTCGACATCCTGCACGATCGCTACGATTGGTATGCTGGCCTTCAGTGCCTCTGCCAGAGGGGGGACCAGCAGCGTGGCGGCTGGCCCGTTTTGCGCGGCCACTACGCCGATCTTTCCAGAGCGACGGGCATATCCATCCGCCATTGCGCCGCCCATGTTTTCTTGTCTGTAGGCGATCTGCCGGATTCCCAATGCCTCCGCCGCCAGGATGACCGCGGATGGCAAGCTCTGTGCAAAAATATGAGAGACGTCATGGCGTCTGAGTGCCAGCGCAATGCGGCCGGCAACCGTGTTGGAGAGATCTGCTGACATCGGCCCCACTTCAAGGTTGGTTTGCTAGTCTGAGAAAATCGGCGAAGCAGTCGACGATCATGGTCGTTTCTGCCGCCCCCATGGGCGTCGACAATGAGGCCGCTGCGCCATTTGGCAAAAGGATTCCAGACGCCAGGAAATGTTGATGCAATCTCGTCAACGTTGCTGCCTCGTCTCCATTGCAGAATGCTTGCCTGAACTCGCGCGGCGGTTTTTCCTTCGGATGAATCCGGAAAAGCGAAGCTGCGCCAGTTACTGAAAACCGCGCGCCATGGCGCTTGATCGCATCACATAGGCCGGCCCTGACTTCGTTGCCCAATCGTTCGAGCCGATCGAATTGGTCCCTCGTCAACGCCTGCATGGCTATGGAGCCGGCGAGCATCGATATCGGGTTCGCCGAAAACGTGCCCCCTTGCGGTAAACTCCCTTTGGCCTGTCGAGTGCCGAAAACGCCCATTACGTCTTCTCGACCGCCGATGGCGCCTATTGGAAAGCCGCCGCCAATGATCTTGCCCATTGCGACAAGGTCAGGCTTGAGCCCATATCTGGCAGACGCGCCTTGGTAGCCCTGACGCAGGTTTAGCACCTCATCAGCGATGATGAGGACGCCATGTCTGCGTGCCGCTTCCATCAGTGCCCTGAGGAAGTCTGGCTCTGCTGCGATCAGGCCGGCGCGGCTGGGCATGGGATCTATAAGGATACATGACAGTCTGTCGGCGGTATCCTCCAGGCGCTGCAAACCTTCGACATCGTTGAACCGCAAAATGAGCACGTCATCGGCGACAGTCGCCGGCACCCCAGCATATAGCGGGACCGGCACCGGATCTTCTGGTGGCCCCCAACTGGAAGGTGTTCCTGCTTGACCTATTTCTGCCCAGTCATAGGCACCATGAAAGCAGCCTTCAATGCGCGCGATGCCAGGCCTGCCAGTGAATGCACGCGCCGCCTTTATCGCGAACATTACCGCCTCGGTGCCGCTGTTGACGAAGCGGATATGATCAATCGACGGAATACGATCGATCAGAAGTTCGGCAAGGGTGATTTCATGCTCGGTCGGGTTGGCAAAACAGCTTCCGCAGGCAAGCTGTGCTGAAACGGCCTCTATGATGGGTGCGTAGGCGTGCCCGTGAATGAGCGTGGTGAAGTTATTGTTCAGGTCGAGAAGACGGTTTGCGTCTACGTCTTCCAGGTAAGCGCCCCGACCCGCCCTCGCATACCGCGGGACCGGATCACGCTCGACGGTAACCCGTGTCGTGCCATCGGGAAAAACGCGAAGCCCCCGGTCGAAAAGCTGATTGGAAGCCTGGCTGGCCTGTTTCAGCCAATCCTGTTGTGTCGTCATCGATCATTTCCGTCGCAACCCAGTTATGTTGCAACAAAAAACACACAAAATGGTTTGACGCAACATAAAACGTCAAAAAGATCGCGATTGTCCGGCGCGTTCGCGATTGGCGTGTCTCATGCGTCGATACCCGTCCCGAATGTCGCTCTCAATCGCCGCGCGAACGGCGCTGCCGTCACGTTCGGCCAGTCCCTCCAGCGCAGCCATGTGGTTGTGAACGCCATATTTTGCTTCGGCGAATTCTGGATAGAGATCATTAAATGAGGCTCCGATCCGTAACCACAGCGTTTCGATCGTAGCCAGCAGATGAGGCATGCCGCAAAGCTTGTAGATCGAAAAATGGAATTCCTTGTTGCTCCACAACGCCTGCGCATACCGCCTGTCATTGAGGGCGGCGTTGATCCTTAATTGAGTCTCTTTGAGCGCTTCGATGTCCTCGTCTGCCACGCGAGCGGCGGCCTTTTCGGCAGCAAGGCCCTCAAGAGCCAGACGCATAAGTGTAATTTCTTCAAGAGCTTCGGGGTCTAGAGACGGAACAATAACCGTCTTGGGTCCGGCATAGACCAGCGCGCCCTCGAGAGCCAGGCGGTTGATGGCATCCCTTGCCGGCGTGGAACTCACCCCCAAGGCCTCCGCGAGACCGCGAACGGTCAACTTGTCGCCGGGGCCATAGGCGCCTCTGATCAGTTGTTCCTTGATCTGCTGATAGACGCGATCACCCAGGCGAGCCGGCGGTCTGTCATCCTGTGTGACGAATTGGGTGCTGGGGGCCATCAAGAAATCCTGAAGTTGACAGGGTGAAAATTTTGTTGCATCAAACTTGCACTGTGAAGGTAAAGTGAACTTTGTGTGACATCTGGATTATCATATATCCGGTCTCCCGTCTTATGTTTTGGATCTCGACCCTCTGTTTTGGGGGCGACGAGGGGAACTGGTGTCAAAGCCGTATCCGGGCTCGCACGGACGGCAATGACAAGGCCTCGGTCCTTGACCAGCGGTTCTGATGGTCGCGAGCCGCATTCTTCGTAGGAGGAACACCAGCTTGATCGGCGAAACACTTTCTCTCCAATCCCTTAGCAAGCGCTTCGGGCCAACCGTTGCCGTTGAGGACATATCGTTCAACATTGCAGCAGGCGAGTTCGTGTCGGTGCTGGGACCGTCGGGATCCGGCAAGACGACCCTGCTGACCATGATCGCCGGGTTCGAGTCGCCGAGCTCTGGCCGGATCTCGATTGGTGGCCGCGATATCACCGCAGCCGCACCCAACCGGCGCAACATCGGTATGGTTTTTCAGAAATATGCGCTGTTTCCGCATATGACCGTTCACCAGAACGTCGCCTTCCCTTTGCGCATGCGCCGGGTGGAGCGTCTCGCGATCAAGGATCGCGTGAGGCGGGTCCTCGATCTGGTGCAGTTGGTCGGTTTCGACCACCGCTATCCAAACCAGCTTTCGGGCGGCCAGCAGCAACGCGTCGCTGTCGCCCGAGCGCTGGTGTGCGAGCCCCCTGTTCTGCTGATGGACGAACCACTCGGCGCTCTCGACAAGAACTTGCGCGAGGCCATGCAGCTCGAAATCAAACGGATCCAGTCCAGGCTCGGCGCTACCGTCGTCTACGTCACCCACGACCAGGACGAAGCAATGACCTTGTCCGACCGTGTGGCCGTGATGTCTGGTGGCAATCTCGTCCAGCTCGGCGCCCCGGCGGACATCTACCATCGACCGCGGTCAGCTTTTGTCGCCCAGTTCGTCGGAAAGATGAATTTCATCGATGGCGAATGCCAGCGCGACGAAGCCGGCACTTGCCACATCCGCATATCGGACAGGATCACCATCGCCGCCCCGTCCCCGTCCTTGGACATTGCGGGCCGCCTGCAACGGGGTTGGGCCGTCAAACTCGCCGTCCGGCCCGAAAGCCTGTCCTTCGCACAAATAGATTCAGCGACTGCCATACCCGGCCATATCGACGCGGAAATCTTTGTCGGCGCGTTCCGCCTGTATCTCGTGCGCCTTGCCACGATCGGTCAGCCCATCGTGCAAATCCAGCTTCCTGCCTCCACTTCGGTTGGTCCTTTCAGACGGGGCGAACGGGTTGGCGTGCATGCCGCCAAAGAAGCCTTCCATGTCTTTGCAGCGCCTGAGGCCTGATCATGGCTGACGTACATTTCAAGCCAAACGATCAGAGCTTCAAGCTACCGGGCGGCTCGACGAACCGCTATTCGCCGGCGTTATCGCTTGCTCTGATCGCTCCGTTGCTGCTGCTGATGTCGGTGGGTTTCCTGTATCCGATTGGAGCGCTGATCAAGCTGAGCCTGTTTATGCCGGCACTGGATTTCACTGCATACCGCAAGATCATCGAGCAGCCGATCTACCTTTCGGTCATGGCGCGAACGTTTAGAATAGCGCTGTTCGTCACCATCGCCTCCTTCGTGCTTGGCTATCTAGTCGCCCTTGCTATGGCGAGCCTCAAACGGCGCCTGGCGGCGGTTGCGACGGCCGCGGTCTTCATCGCTCTCTGGTTGCCGGTGCTAGTACGCTCCTATGCCTGGATCGTGCTTCTGCAGCGAAATGGCGTGGTCAACAACCTCATAGCGGAACTCGGACTGGTGGGAGCGCCTCTCAAGCTCATCTACAACGAAGGGGCGGTTATCCTGGCAATGACCCAAGTCCTTCTCCCATTCATGGTGTTGCCGATCTATGCGGCGCTGCGGTCGATCCCGCAAGAGTATGTCTGCGCCGCCCGCAACCTCGGGGCAGGGGCGTCAACGGCATTCTTGCGCATCACCCTGCCTCTCAGCCTGCCCGGCGTGTTTGCCGGATGCGTCATGTGTTTCATTCTCGCGCTCGGCTTCTACATCACCCCGGCACTGGTCGGCGGCCCAGGCACCCTGATCGTCGCCACACTGATCGGCCAGCAGGCGACCGTCCTTCTCGACTGGCCATTCGCCGCCGCCCTCTCGACGACGTTGCTGATCGCGACGCTGACAATGGTGGTGGTTTTCCGCAAGGCCTTTTCCATGTCCAAAGGATTTGCAAGTGTCGATTGAAACCGGATATCCCCGTCAGGCAAGTCCTATAACCGGCTGTCGCGTCACCATCCGGCAAAGGCCTTGGGCAGCTGCGGTCGCCGTTCTGCTGCAAGGCGCGGTGCTCGCCCTGGTTCTCTTCTACCTTGTCCTGCCAACCCTCATCATTCTGCCGATCTCACTGGGGACCGCCGATTATATCGAGTTTCCGCCCCGCCAGCTGACGCTGCACTGGTATCGCGAATACCTGTCCGACCCGGACTGGATGGCCGCAACTTGGTTCAGCCTGAAAATCGCGCTTGCAACCAGCCTTGCCGCAACAGTCATCGGCACACTTGCGGCAATTGCTCTGACGCGCGGGGATCTGCCGGGTAAACAAGCCGTTCAGGCGCTTTCGCTTGGGCCCATGGTGGTCCCCCACGTGGTCTTCGGTGTGGCACTCTACCTGGTTTTCGCGCCCTTGCAGCTGACAGGAAATTTCGTGGGGTTCCTCGTCGCCCACACCGTACTGGCCGTTCCCTATGTGCTGATCACCGTGACGGCTGCACTGCAACGGTTCGATTTCACGCTGGAACTTGCTGCACTTAGTTGTGGGGCCAGCCGGACGCGATCGTTTCTGCTCATTGTGCTGCCAAACATCTCGCCTTCGGTCGCTGCCGCGGCAGTGTTCGCCTTTCTATCTTCCTTTGACGAAGCGACGGTGGCCTTTTTCATTTCCGACACAGGCGGGAAAACCATCAGCCGGAAGATGTTCGAGGACATCGATTTCAATCTCACACCAGTGATTGCCGCGGTCTCGACGTTGCTTGCCGGCGTGTCGCTCATGCTGATGGTAGCGATCAGAGCCAGCACCCGGCAGCGCTAGAGATTGGGGCTTAACAAACCAGACGCGGGAGGAACTTCGATGTCTTGGACTTTACAGAAAGTGATTGCAACAGCTGCAGGTTTGGCCACCCTGGGTGGTGGCGCTGCCGCCGAGCAGATAGTGGTCGCGACGACCGGTGGCGCATACGAAAAGGCACTGCGGGACGCCTGGTTCGATCCCTTTACGGCAAAGACGGGCATTGAGGTCGTCACCGTTGCAGCCACAAACGCTGAAATGCGCGCCAAGGCTGCGGCCATGGTCAAGACCGGCAACGTCAGCTGGGACCTCTATCTGCAAGGGGAGATACAGGCGGCTTCCGAGCAACACCTGCTTTACGCCGAGAACCTCTCGGAATTTTGCAAGGAATTTTCCACACACGCTCATCTCGAGCCGGATTCTTGTACCGCAGCGGGTGTGCGGTTGCTCTCGAATTCCACCCTTCTGGCATACCGCGCGGATGCGTTCGCCGGTGCAACACCGCAGACCTGGGCAGACATGTGGAACCTCAAGAAATTCCCGGGTGGCCGCTCCTTTCCCGACTTCAGTGACCCTTGGCGCGTTATGGCCGCGGCCCTGCTTGCCGACGGCGTGAGCCCAGAAAAACTGTTTCCGCTCGATATCGACCGGGCCCTGGCGAAGTTGGAACAAGTCCGACCGGCGGTGGCGCTATGGTGGAAGACCGGTGATCAAAGCATGCAGGGCTTTCGCAACGGCGAATATGTGATCGGTCAGATCTGGCTGACCCGCGCCAAGGCTCTGAAAAGTGAAGGCCTGCCTGTTGCATGGTCACACGCCGCATCTTTCCTTGTCGGGGACCGGATCGCACTTATCAAGAACGCACCGCATCGCGAGAACGCGCTCAAACTTGCCGAATACTGGCTGAACACCCCGGCTGCCCAAGCGAAGGTCTGCGAATTCTTATCCTGCAAGCCGCCAAGCGGCGAGGCGATCAAGCTGATGTCCCCACAAGCGCGCGCCGACATGCCGAATACGACAGATCCCCAAAACAGTCCCGTCATTCCAGATGCCAAATGGATCAACGACAACGCCGCCCTATTGCTTGAGCGGTGGAACGCTTGGATTCAGCAGTGAACAAAATGGTAGGTTGATCATGAGCAAATCTGCGCCGCGTGTCCTGGTCGCACGGATATGGCACGAGTCGAACGGGTTTAATCCGCAGCCCACTTCCGCAGCCGATTTCCAGATATCGGAAGGCGACGAGCTGATGTCAGCTGCCGGGTCTTCGGGGTCGACCCTGGCTGGTATCATTCAGCAGCTCTTGAAGGAGCAGGCAGACGTTCTGCCCAGCATTTCGGTTGTCGCGCCTCCAGGCGGACTGGTCGATCACGCCTTTTTCGTCGAGGTCAAGCAACGTCTGATCTCCGACGCCATAACGCTCAGACCTGACGCGATTGCGCTCGAACTGCATGGCGCCATGGGAACCACACTCCGCGCCGACGCAGAAGGAGATCTCCTCGCTGGGCTCCGAACCGCTGTGGGCGAAACGGTGCCGATCGGAATCGGGCTTGACCTCCATGCGCATGTCACGGATGCCATGCTGTCTGCCGTCGACATCTGCATAGGCTGCAAGGAAAATCCGCACTCCGACGTTATCGAATGCGGTGAGAAGCTGGCTGCCTATCTTTTGGCGATGCTCAACGGCTCCTTGCGCCCTGTGACAGCCATGGCCAAGATACCGATGATTCTGCCGGGCGCGGCAGAAACAGCCGCAGGCCCTTTGCGCGAGATTCATGACCAGGCGCGCATCGCCGCGAAGGATTGTCCGGCAATCTGGGACATCTCCCTCTTTAACGTATTCCGCTATGCAGACGACGAGGACATTGGCCAAGCGGCCATCGTCTTGACGAATGATGCCGGGCAAAAAGGTGAGCTGGTGGCGGATTCGCTCGCTCGCGCTTTCTGGGAAAAGCGGGCCCGCTTCACTGACAACCTGTTGTCGATTGACGAGGCACTCGACGCCGTTGCCAAAGCCGGCACCGGCCGGCCTTTTGTGCTCGCTGATATGGGCGACCGCGTGCTTGCCGGCGCTCCTGGCGACAGCACAGCCATCCTGGCCGCCGCCTTGGAACGCGATGAGGGCGGCTTGCGGGGGGCTATCCCCATCACTGATCCGCAAAGCGTTGACATGGCCTTCGAAGCTGGAGAGGGCAACGTCATGTCATGCGCTGTGGGCGGTCGGATCACTCCAGGCTTCAGGCCCTTGCCGATCACCGGCAAAGTCATCCACCTGAGCAGCGGTGAATTTACGCTGGCCGGTCCCTTCCAAGGCGGCGAACCTTCAAGCATGGGACGGACCGCCATTGTGGAAATCGATCGTCGGCTGCTCGTCGTTTTGACAACCAAGGCAGCGTTCAGTCACGACCCTGCCGTGTTCACCAGCCAGGGCATCGATCTGTCCTCACAAGACTTTTTCGTGGTCAAGTCTGGATATCATTTCAAGCTGAATTTCGGCGCCGCAGCCACGCCGCTGTTGGTCCGCACGCCAGGGGTCGGGTATTACACCAAGGGCTCGCTCACCTATCGCAGAGCTCGCTTCTGGCCGGAGCACGATACTGGTGATCCTGTGGTCAATGCGCGCATTTTCGACAGGGCGGCATCATAATCTGCGGCCCTTGTTCCAGATGCGAACGTGCAACAACGCCCGCCAGGCAACGCTCCGAGCTGAAACTAGGTGCGTGAACTCAGACCGACGCCACGATGGCTTCAGCTGCAAATCACGGTTTCTGAGGCTCGAACGACTCTGGGTGGCCGCTGGCGGGGTAGATGATTCAATACTTCAGATACGCGCACTCTCACTTTTGTTCCGTTCGAAACTCAGATAATCGACGTCGCGATGCCGTGTCATACGGTTCTGCTTGAAGCCAAGTTTCTTGAGCACCTTTTGCGATTGCTGGTTGGCGGGCCGGACCAATCCGACCAGCTTGCGGCAACCCAACCTGCCAAATGCGTCGGCAGCGATCAGACCGGCGGATTCGGTCGCCAAGCCACGTCCCGAGGCGCGCCCGGAGAAGCAATAGCCGATTTCGACGGCGTCATGTTTGAAGCTGCGCAGGCCGCATCGCCGGCGAAAAGAAGATCGCCGTTTTTCTGTTTTTCGAAGACGGCAAAGAACCTCAGTCCGAATTCTCTCTCCTCCCGAAGATAAAGGTCGAGGCGCTCGTCCGACTGGACGCGGGTCATCGGCTGACCCTCCGTTGTGAGCCGAACGACGAGTGGATCGCGGTGAAGCTGAAACAACGCTTCCGCGTCCGATGGCTGAAGAGGGCGCAGGAAGAGCCGATCCGTTTCCAGAACAGTCAACGACCTTCTCCCGCCCTTGTGGCGTTCGATGCAAGCGAGGTCGGCGGCTCTGTCGCCCCTTCAGTTGGCACAATCGCGGCAAGCGCCTCGCTCAGACGCTCGATGTCTTCAGGCAAATGTCCGGCAGTGGGACATATGCGCAATCCGGATTCGCCCCTCCGGACAGTCGGAAAGAAGACCGCCGACACGTAGAAGCCGCGGTCGAGAATGGCGCGAGCCGCCCCGATCGAGACCAGTTCGTCGCCAATAGTTATTAAGCGAATCGGGAGCTTGCTCTGGGCTCCGCGCGTCGCGAACAGTCCATCGAACAGCTGCAATCTGTCCTGGAGCGTCGATTGCAGGCGATGCAATTCGGGGGTGCGATGCAGTTCGGCCGACGCCAGTGCGGCACCGATAGCCGCAACATTCGGCGAGGCCGAAAATGCGTGCGCGATGGCAAAGCTGCGAAACAGCTCTTCTTGTCGCGAGGTGCCCAGCATGATCAAGCCTCCAGACGCGCCAAAGCCCTTTCCGAGCGAGGCCGCAATGATGGTGCGATCCCCGAGTGGGCCCGCAATCTGAGAGCGGGCGTAGCCTTCGCCGTTGCAACCAAAAATCGAGATGCCGTGGGCATCGTCGATATAGAGGAAAAGCCCGTAACGCTGCTGTAGAGCCAGCAGATCCTCGATCGGCGCGCCGCCACCCATCGAGTAAATGCCGTCACAGATGTAGGCGACAGCGCCTTGGTCGCGGCAGATCGCCTCGAGTGCCTGCAAGTCGTTGTGGGGGATTGTAACGACTTCGGTTTCTTCGGCGATCGTGCCCTTGTGAAAGGCCAATGAGGCATGCGCGAACTGGTCGAAAACCATCACAGGCTTCTTGCCGCCGGTAAGATGCCCGGATGCCAGGATGGGAAGAGCGCCCATATTGGCGGCTAGCACCGTTGTGTAGACGATCACGCGGGCGTCTAACAGATCCGACAGACTGTCTTCCAACTCCCCGATCAAACCGAAGTTGAGGCGCGTACGCGCGCACGACCAGTGTAGCGTTCCATAGCGCTCGATCGCGTCAAGCGCGCCGCCAATGAGCTTTGGGTGGTTATCCAGGCCAAGATAGGAGCAGCGGACGTAGTCGACCACCGAACGTTCTTGATTCTGGCCAATGCTGATTGCGACGCCCCGCCCCGCCAGTGGACGCGCATACAATGCCATTAGCCCCTGGAGGCGCGCAGCGGCGAAATGGCTGCTTGCGTTCTCGATCAGGCCCTGAGTGTTCCGGCTTGCGCGCCTGTCGCTCTTCGCTCTATTTCCGGCAGACTGACTGACCATCGAATTCCTCCAGCGCTCGACGCGACGAGTCAGAGGACGGGGTCCGATGAAGGGACAGTTCCGGCGCCATGTCTCGACGTTCAAATAGTCGGCGCCTGGCCCGTGAAATTCCATAAAGCCGGAAACAATTTTGCGACAACCTTTGATGACAACCATTACGCACGCGACGGGCAGGGCAGGGCACCTGGATCTTCGCGGCGTCGTGCCACTAAGGTTTGCACTTGACGGCATGCTATACGAGCGGGTGGTCAAAGCATTGGCCCGTGGGCAATCCAGCCGGATTTGTTCTATGACCACAGGAGATATTCGGCATGAGTAACGTCGTAACACTTCATGGCGACAAGCGCTGGAAAGCGGTTCTCGTCTATGGCCACCAGAACGGCCCCATTACGATCGAGCATTTTCTAGAAGAGATTTCCGAGCTTCATAACCTCATTGAACACGGCCCGGACTGGAACACCCTGATCACGGGCACGGTGACACTCAACCGTACAGACGGTGGTGAAGAGCAGAATAGCCAGGAAAAGAAGGCACGCCATGAACATCGGTGAGATCGCGGACAAGTTCATCCGGGCGGCTGAGATCGAGCGCGCTCGCCGTGAGCTTGTCGGGCCGGCCGCGGCGCGGGGCGCAGCAGCTGCCCTATTGTCCACAGCTACACCGATAGGCTCGGCTGGCGGAAGGAGGTCGGCGACAAGCTCGCTCCCAAGCTGATCCGCTCCGAAGAGCGCAAGGCATTATGGGGCCGGCATCGGCGTCATGCCGCCGGCACAGGAACTCAGCGACTCGAGCCGCTGCATGAGTGGCTCCTCTCGTTCCGGAGCTGGTGTTTCAAGGTGGAGGGCGTTCACCGGACGAGACCGGAAAAAGGCGCTTTGCAGCAAATTTCAGGAATTCTCGCCCGCAGGACATCGCAGAATAGCGAAAGCGCCGAAATCAGGCTGTTGCATCACACCCACGAAATCAGGGATGTTTCAGCGACAGTCACAGAATATGCGGGCGAACGAGATTGCCTGAATGTCTGAATCGCATGCGACGCCTTCGCAAATTTTCATCGGGGCATAACGACTTCTCTTGGCAGCCAAGCGAAATGAGCGCCGGCGCCAGCAGGTCGCAAGGCAGAAGGCGGCGGCGTAGACAGCGCGTGGCCGAAACCACGCGCCGCAATTTCACCTAGTCCTTGCAATTATCGTCGGCTTGAGCAGCAGCGGTTTTCTTGCCCTCTTGCTGGGCTTCAACGTCCTGCTGGGAAGTGGCCAAGTTTTTGTTGCCGCCACCCTCTTCAGTCCCCATAGGCATGGTCGATCCGTCTTTTTGGGCGGAGTCCTTGTTGTCGGGTGTTGCCGATTTTGGTTCCTCTAACGGCGCATGCGTACCATCCTTCGAGATCCCTGCGGTCTGCTCGGTGCCATTGGACGACGCCGAATTTTCAGGGCAGGCAGCCATTGCTGTCCCGGCACTCATCGAGATCAGGGCTGCGAAGATCAAAGCTGATGTCTTCATAATATTTGTCCTCGTTGCGGAAGGTGCCCAGGAAAACAACTGGCAGCAGGTCGCTTTGTTCCGGAGCAGAAGTTCGCATCCGCTACAATGTGACCGCTGTTGGCCTGACCGGCGAAAAGGCGGTCCGCGCCAAGCCGGCATCTGCAAGCCGAAGCGGGCGATGTGAAGCTGATGCGAGGACTGTGGAACGAAACCTTCCTCGACGAGGTCTGCTCGGTTTCCAATGCATAATCCGACGATCAGGTCGGCGCCTTCGCCGATGCCCTGAATGAGCTGGCGTTGGCGTCGACCTTCACGCTCGATACTGTTTAGGTGTCGGTATACTCCGGCATGTTCGTGAGCTGGTCCTCCGTCCATGTGGTGACCGCGTGAACATCGCCGTCTTCGTCCCGCATGAACTCTAGTTGGCTGGCAGGAACCGCTACTGACTTCGTGCCAATACCGAGGAAGCCGCCGACGTCGATGATGACTGTGGCGGTACTCCCGGTGCCGTCCACACGTGAGACCGATCCAATGTTCTCATCATCGGGGCCGTAGATCGTGGCGTCCTCGAGAATATCGGGTGTGAGTTCCGCCTCAGTTAGGCGGACATGATTGGTGTGGTCCATTGCCTGGCTCCTTGTGGGTTCGATTGGCCTTAATCCCCGGCAAGGCCATCTGTTCCGCAGGAAGCCCGGTAGACGTCAAATGTGATCTCGATGTTTCGCGACAGCCTGCCAATCCGGTCTCTCGCTGGACAGAGCGGCAGATTTTTGGGGCTGCCGCAACGAAACATCCGGCCAGTTTTGCGTTCGGCTCAAAAGGAACTGCTTATGAGCGGGGATGCTAGCGAGGAAAGGGCGGATGGCAGGTCTGTCGTCGAGATTCTTGCCCGGCGATTGGCCGAGCAAACAGGTATCTCGGAACCTGATGCTCGGCTGCTGATCGAACTGATCGGCACCAACTCGAATTTGTTGGTGCGTGAGGTCTCATCGGGAGCCACGACAACTTCCGCAAAGCCCGACTCGCGGGCTCTCACCGCGCGGCGCCACTTATAGATCAGGCTGGTCGCGACATCGTACTGACGCGCCACCGCCACTACTGTGGCCCCGGGCGCGAATGCCGCGGTAGGATTCGAATAATTCCGTGATCGCGGAATGTGAGGAGGCGGTCACGACGCTCAGTCCTTTGCACCGTCACCGTCCTGCACAGAGCCGTCGTTTTCATCTGCCGGCCTTTCTAACTCGGCCAGTTGCCGATCGGCCATTTCTTTGGCGAGGCCCACCAGGGCATCGGCGACGCGTTTCCGGATTCTCTTCAGTTGGTCAGAGGTAAGTCGCAATATTCCGGCGATGGACGGCTGCTTGGCCATGCCTGCATCTCCCGCATCCCAACCCTCGAGACGAGCAAGCGTTCCGGCCCGAAACTTTTACGGCAAAAGTCGACATTCAATCGACCCGCTTTTAATCCGGATCATGAAGTCCCGCCATCCGTTGCGCGAGCTCGAGCGGCCCAGCGGCTTGCGGTTAGGGGGAGACCGCCGGGCCTGACCAGCGAGCGTTAGGGGAGCTCGCATGGCTGAATATATATGAGTTAATTCTAATGTAACCGAAACATGCAAATGAAGTACGTGGGCGGTCATCCGCTGTGTAGAATCATAAGGTGCCCCGCGATGGGTCAATCCGTCTGGCACCGCAATTGCACGGTCAGCAATGCCGGGTACCCCAATGCACGGCACTCATGGGGTCCCGTCGCTTCGCAAATGTAGCGGCGGGTCTTCTACATACCGGTCGCGCCCCAGCGCCCCAGCCTACGCACGCGTGTTCAAGCTGGAACTAATATCCGTTCGGTAGCTTATGCCCAGATGAGCGCACGTGGCATCACCTTCCTGCACAAGTGGATTGCGAACAACGTTCCTGAAACGGCCCGGCCGGATTTGATTTTGATCAATGAGCTGACGCACAAGCTGTTTGCCGACGCAAAGTCAGTGGGCATCAGGCGTGAAGAGATCGATGAGGAAGTCGACAGTTTCTACCGCACCATAGTTGATGCCATTGTGCATTCCGATCCGGGATTGCCGGAATAGAGGGTTATCCACGGGAGCCGGCCTAATCTGTCAGCTTTCGGTTGATCGCTGGCGGGGAGAGGCCGGCGCCGCTTCGGGGGCGGGGTAGATCGCCTTGTTGGGCCTGCCCCGGCCGGGCGGCATTGGGATCCGGCCACGGCGCGACCGCCAGCAGCGACGCATTTGCAACACCAGATGCAGATCAACCGGACCCATTCCGGCTGGGCGTCGAACAGCAAGCGTTCCAGTGGAAACACATGCCGGAAACAGGCGAGTTCGCCACAGTGATCGAACTTGCCGCGGCCGAAAGGCTTGACCGCTCCTTCGTATCCCACGTGCTCCAGTTGACGCTGCTCGCGCCCGGGCTGGTCGAAGCCATACTCGACGGACGGCAGTCCATGGGGGTTCAGCTCCAGGCGCTCGTCAGGGGTTTGCCCGTCGAATGGGAACGGCAACGGGAGTTGATGGCTACTTCCTGCTGACCACCTTCTCTGCGGCCCCTCAGAGAAGCCAGGCCAGCGACTGGCGAAGTAGTGTCGTCCCATCCTCGTGGAACCACCGGCCATGGCTGAAGATCACGCGCTTTGGCTGAAACGCCACGAGGCGCTCCGCGGCCGCCTTCGCCTTCTTCCGTTTGATAATCATCCGCAGGTAGATGGGGGCCTTCCCCACAGGTGCCGTGACGCCTAAGAGTCGCGCCGCCGGCCTGATGATGAACGGCAGCTTTTCCGGCTCGAGATTCAGAACTAGATCCGTAAGCACCATAGTTCGGCTGTTCTTGTGATAGAACGCGACTTCGGTGAACCCACCGGCTCCTGGAATGAGAACCTGGTCGAGATCTTTCGACCAGGCTTCCGGCGCCGCTGCGGACAGATCGTGATCGATCCTGACGCCAGCCCGGCGGACCTGTGCCCGATGGCGCAAGCCCGGAGCGGCCCAAGTCGACGCTCCCTGGACATGGTTCTGCCACTCCTTGAGGAAGGTCCAGTGTGCACTGTTGGGCGCAACCAGATGCACTATCGGACCAATCTGCTCGAGCTGCTTTCTCAGCTCAAAGGCGAACCGTGTTGGTGAATGCAGCAGGAGACCGCCATTCCCGAGCTGGATAACGGTCATGCGCACCGGGACTGGGATGCCCATCACGCTAAGCGGTCCGCTATCGACGATCCAGATCCCCGGGGCGACAGGCTTGGCGACATCAAGAGGAGGGTAGGTGGCGTCTTCGGACTTCATGGTTGTGCTCCAATTCAGCTTGGAGCTGGCGCAACACGCCGTCGCAGAGGCAGGAAGCTTCACGCGCGCTGCGGCTAAGCGCCTTGATGCGGTAGGTCGAGCCGAACTAGCCTTGCAGCGTAACAACGGTCGAGCAGCAGCACTTCAGATGGATTTCAGAGCGGACCTTTCTGCCTCGGACCGCTTAAAGATGATAGTGACCGCAGTCCCTTCGCCAGCACTCGACTTTACGTCGAACTGCGCCTTGGCATTCTCGGCTAACGAGCGGGCGATCAGCGCGCCAAGCTTGCCGGTCTTGGGCCATGATTCGCCCTCCGGCAGGCCGATACCATCGTCGGCAACGATGACCCGGCAGCCGTCGCCATCTACGACGCTGTGCAGCGTTATCGTGCCGCCTTCGCGCCCCTGGAAAGCATGTTTTAGTGAATTGGTCAGCAATTCGTTCACGACCAGTCCCGCCGGCATGGCGACGTTTATTGAAACCGGATATGTGTCCACTTTCATGTCGAGGCGAATACCCTCTACGGCGTGGGAAGTCATCACCGCGGACGCGATCTGGCTGAGATAGACGCCAAGATCGACCTCCTCCTTCTGCTCGTCGGCCGATAGCGTCTGGTAGAGGATGGCCAGAGCGTCGACACGCCCGGCGAGCCTCTCAAACCGCTTCTGATCGGGCTCTGTGGCGTTGCGGGTTTCGAGACGGATCAACGCCGTGATCATCTGGAGGTTGTTCTTCACCCGATGCTGGAGTTCGCGCAGCAGCGTGTCCTTCTCGCGAACGAGCTCCTCCACCGGGCGCCCGTCGTCATTTTCACCATGGGCTGACACGTCGACCAGAGCCACCAACCGGAAGCACCGCATGCCATTGTCGTCCACGATGATGTTTGAATAAACGTCAGTTACTACGGCCCTGCCCGCTTCGCGCTCCAGCCGGAAGGTGCCGACGAAATCGGTCCCCTCAACCACGGCTTCGCCAAGTGGCCGGCCCTGGTGCTGATGGAGGCCGATACCAGGGAGTGCTGCCCAATTCTGCAGGGTAAGCGCGGCCGCCGTTAGACCTGACAGTTTTTCGAATTCCGGATTGGCATAGACCACGCGCTCTTTCGCGCTCAAGTCCGAAACAGCAATCGCGATTGGCACCTGGTCGAGGAATTTTTTGAACTGATCGCTTTCCAGAGCGGTGGCAAGATCGGGTGTATCGAGCAACTGCTCAACGGCCTTCTCTGAATCAGATGTCATCTCGGGGCCCGTTCTTTTCCCTTAAAAGCACAGTACCAGTCATGGGCTCAACCGGCCATCGCCAAATTTAAAGCCGCGGTGAGGTTCACGAGTAGGAAGGCACGAGCCTTGTCTCGCGGAGCGGTAGAACCAAGGTGAAGCGCAGGCCATCTTGTTGATAGTCGAGTTCAACCTTGGCATCACATTGCACGGGTACCACCTTTTCTAGAAGCGCGGTGCCAAAACCCCGCCGTGTCGGCGTCTGAACCGGGGGTCCGTTGCGCTCCTGCCAGGCGAGGCTGAGCGTCTGCCCAGCACCAGAACTGCCGACGGACCAACAGACGGCAAGCTGACCTTCAGGCCGAGACAACGCCCCGAATTTCGCCGAATTGGAGGCAAGCTCATGGAGGGCCATGCCGACCGGTACGGCAACGTCGGCAATGAGCGCGACGTTCGGTCCTTCAAGCCGTATACGTGAGCTGTCGTCTGTGTCGTAGTGTCGAAGTTCCCCCTCAAGAAGTTTGTTCAAAGAGGCGGTCTGCCAGTAGTCGTCCGTCAAAATCGAATGCGTTTCGGCCAGTGAGACGATCCTGGCCGAAAAATTACGCACGAACTCCTCAACGCTATCGGTTGACCTGGCCGTTGCGCCCATCATGGCCCTAACATTGGCCAGCGTGTTCTTGACGCGATGATGCAGTTCCCGGATCAGCAGGTTCTGCCGCTGGGTCACTTCCTGCTTCTGTTCGATATAGGACTTGACCTCGATCTGGCGGGCGCGGGCGCGCAGAGCAGATCGCACAGAGTTGGCCAAACTCGAGGCCAGAAACGGCCGTTCAAGCACAATCAGATGACGATCGAGAAACGCAAGACGCTTGTCGAACTCGGTGCCACGCATTGTCAGAAGCACGATTGGAAAATCTGACCACGCCGGCTGATTCTCGAGCCAAGCTGCAAACAGACTGCGATCGGCGCTGACCAGTGCCTCCTCGGCAACGACAAGGCAATGTGCGCGGTCCAGAAGCGGGATTACTTCGTCGAGACTCGAGCAGATGCATGAACTGATCCGATTGGCAGCGAGGATCGAACTTGCAATCTTGCCATCACGCCCTATCGGCGCAAGCACAAGAACTTCCGAGTCCAGTGTCATCAGGACGGCTCATCTTCGAGAAGGTCGGCCTTCTTGCCCTCGAATGAAGGCACGCCCGTAAGGATGCCTCGGAAATCCTCCAGTGGCTCACCCACAGCCAATCCAGCGGCGGTGATTTTGAACTCACGAATGGTGTCTTCGTGCGGGCCGACGCGCCTTTTTACGACCGAAATAGCGCGCCTCAAGCGACCGCCACTCTCGAAGAAGCGCAAAAGCATGACGGAATCGCAGAGATACGTCATTTCAACAGGAGCTGCCACCTGGCCAATCAGTCCATGATTGGCCAAAACCAGAATTGTAACCACTCCCTTGTGATTGAGATAGGTAAGGATCTCGTGCATTTGAAGCACGAGATGCTGCTCTCCAGACATGGTGTTAAGATAGCCGGTGAGGCTGTCGACGACGACGATCCTTGCATTGGACCCTTCGACGGCGGACCGAATGCGCGCCGACAACTCACCAGGCGAAAGCTCCGCCGGGTCGATCTGTTCCAGCAACAATCTGCCCTCTTCGGCAAACGCCTCCAGATTCATGCCGAGACCTGAAGCGCGCGCCATGAAGATTCGTTTTGTCTCGTCGAACAAGAGCACTAGGACGTTCTCGCCTCGGAGGAGCGCAGCATGACAATAAGCGCTGGCAATGGTTGATTTTCCGACCCCGGAGGGACCCATAAGCAGGGTGCTGGTGCCGCGCTCCAAGCCTCCGCCAGCCAGGTTGTCAATTGCAGTTTCGCTTGAGGCAGGCGGGCCATACTCGACCATCTCATGCTCGGAAGCGACAAGCCTGGGAAACACGGTCAGGCCGCCCGGCCGAATGACGAAATCGTGGTAGCCACCGCGGATTTGTACCCCACGCATCTTGATGACGCGCAGCCGCCGTCGCTCTCCGCCGTACACCGGCGACAGCTGTTCCAACCTAATGACGCCGTGACTGATCGAGTGTAAATTTAGATCGTCATGTTCTGCAGTCAGGTCATCGAGCAATAGGACAGTTGCGTTGCTGAGCAGGAAAAAGCTCTTAAGTGCCAGTACTTGCCGCCGATAGCGCAACGAGCCTTGTGACAAGAGACGAATTTCGGATAGCGAATCGAACACGACCCGGTCTGGCTTGAGGCGCTCGATTTCAGCCAGCGCTGATTGCACGGTCTCACCAAGCTCAAGATCGGAAGAATGAACCAATGTCTGGAGCTGGGATGGATCGAGGCTAAGCTCTGGAGGGACAAGCTCTAGGATCTCTATGCCATCGAGGCTCAAGCCATGTCGGCTCGCGACCGAAAGCAGCTCGCGCTTACTTTCGGAAAGTGTGATGTAGAGGCATCTCTCCTTGTTCTGGGCGCCATTGAGCAAAAACTGCAGCCCGAGTGTGGTCTTTCCCGAGCCGGGTGTGCCTTCGACGAGATGAGATCGGAACTTGGCGTACCCACCTCGAAGGACATAATCGAGGCCTTCAACTCCTGTGACTATCGGTGAAGCGTCGTCGGTTTCCACGTTGGCCCCTTCGCATTGGTGAACACCCTAACGGCCAGCATTTTCAATGGTTCCGTACGCCCGATATGCCGTTCTCACGCCCGTATATGCTGGGACGGACATGCGGCGGACGAAGTCAGTTCGCCTCCACGCGGCCCAGCCGCTCGTAGCGGCACCAAAGATGTTCAACACGTGACGCGGCACCCGTACGGAGCCGCATTGCGATCTTGGCTACCGGAATCCGGCCGCCGACAGAGTGTACCAGTCGCTGAGCGGCCCGCTCGCCTTGAACCTACTTTTCATACTTGAAAATCAAGAGCGGACTGTGATGCCGATCGGGGCTTCAAGCAGTTTCTGTCGGATCCAGTTGTCCGCCATCCCCGAGCCGGGCTTGCGCATTTCCTCCACCCAGCGTCGTATTTGTGTCTTGGTCCGCTGTCTCCTCAGTATATTTCCGGGCCTTGCATACGTGGTAACGCCAAGCCGGACTGCGCCTTGTCGTGCAGTCTTCTTTTCCGGAAGCGCAGCGGATTCTTCTATTTCTCGGTTACCTGTTACACGACGATCGGCTTTGGCGAAGTCTATGCCACTGGACCGATGCGAATCGTTGCTGCCTTGGAGGGTCTCAACGGACTCGTCCTGATCGCTTGGTCAGCATCGTTCGCATACGCATCGTTTTCGGATCTGTGGAAGCGGAAGCAAGACTGACGCGCGTTGCAGAGGTCGTGTTCTTTCGTCATAGCTGTTCGCGCCGAAAAGGTGCGGCGGGCTTTTTCCGTTCAGGCGCCTATGAGCTTGTAACCGTTTACCTGAATGTTCCCCATAGGGGCTTATTCAAAATTCGCCAAATACGCGCACGCGCGCGAGGGGAGTGAGACCAAGCAGGGCCGTGCCTGCCGCGCCGAGGAGCGGACATATCAAATGGAGCGAAATTCTTAGTCATTCATTAATCAGTTTTTCCTTAAATACCTCCATGGAATTGGGCGCCCGAATCTTGAGGCGGTTTGTCCGCTGTCTGCGACAATGCATCGGCACGAGCGGCAACGTTGCCACCATCTTTGCCCTGTCATTGCCGATTATCGTTGGTGGTGCGGGTCTCGGGGTCGAGACCTCCTATTGGTATTATAGCAGCTTGAAACTACAGGCGGTGGCGGACGCGGCAGCCTATGCTGGCGCTCTGGAACAGGTTTCGGGATCCGACAAACCCGCGATTGTCTCGGCCGCGACGTTTTCAGCGACCTCGAACGGTTTTGCAGCGTCAACGGGCACGATTGAAGTTTTCACACCCCCGTCATCCGGACCGAATGTCGCAAAAAAGGCGGTCGAGGTCATCGTCCATCAGACGCTCGATCGATTTTTCACATCGATATTCAGTCAAAGCGCGGTCGGCGCACAGGCAAGGGCCGTGGCTCTTATCACGGACGCGTCAAAAGCCTGCGTTCTGGCGCTCAACCCTTCCGCTTCGAGAGCGGCGCTCTTTTCCGGCAGTTCAACCACAAAACTGACGGGCTGCTCCGTCATGTCGAATTCGATTGCTCCGGACGCCTTCAAGCTTCAGGGATCGGCAAGCCTTGACGCCGACTGCCTGATATCGGCTGGTGGGATGTCATTGGCCAATCCGGTGAAGACCGTCTGCGCCAGCCCGATCACCCAGGCGTTGCCCGCTGCCGATCCTTTTGCCGATCTTTCGGCGCCACCGGCCACGAACCCCTGTCAAAACGGCAATCAGTCGACGTTGCAGCCTGGGACATACTGCAAGGGACTCAGCCTGAGCGGCAATGTAACCCTCTCGCCTGGGGTATACGTTATTCAGGGGGGCGATTTCAAAGCGAACTCGAATGCAAATATTTCCGGCGAAGGAGTCATCATCTATCTGGCCGGCAGCTCCGGCGTCAGCATGAACGGCAACGCCACCGTCAAGCTTAGCGCACCGACATCGGGCACCTATTCGGGTGTGCTGTTTTACGGCGACAGAGCAAACCTGGCGGGATCGAACACGTTCAATGGCACGGCGGATTCGCTTTTGACCGGCGCCCTGTATTTTCCAACGCAGGGGGTCAATTACCTCGGCAATTTCTCGGGCCAAGGTGGTTGCACACAGGTCGTCGCCAGTACCGTGCAGTGGTCCGGCAACGCAAACGTCAACCAGGATTGTACGAGCCTCGGGATGCGACAGATCCCGGCGACGCAGTCCGTTCGCCTTGTCGAGTAACCGTCATGGAACCAAGCTGTCGCCCTTGAAGCGACGGTCGCCGGGGATTTGGCGAAATGGCTGAAGACGAACAGAGGGGCCAACGCAGGCAGCGCGTCTTCAAGGGCGCGACGATCCTGACCGGCATGACCAATTCCGAGGTCACGTGCACAGTGCGCAACATGCATGACGGCGGCGCCGAACTGAAGGTCTCGATCGACGCACGCGTGCCCGACGAGTTCCTGCTCTATGTGCCGACCGACGGCATCGCCTACAAGGCAGTGGTCCGCTGGCGCCGCGAAGACCGCATCGGCATCATGTTCACCGGCACCGAGCCAAAGCCCCACTGGCACTACGGCTAAATCCCTTTAACAATGCCTCCTAGCCGTCTGCTCGGCGGCGATGACCCCGGTCCTTTGGACGCCTTGTTCCAGGTAGCCCTACCGCTGTTAAAACAGCGGGGTAACAGTGAGAAACCCGCGGCCCAGACCCTCTTGAACTTTTGAGTGTTCGCAGCAAGGGGCTCGTACGAATTTTGCACATTGCGGTGGCCGATTATTTGCCATCCTGCCGGGGCCGAGATCAGGTCCGGCCCGTTTCCATCCCCCCGGCCGGCGGATGCCGAGCGATTAGGTTCGATCCTTCGACAATGCCGGTTGCGGGCTCCGCTAACACAGCGTTTCGCACGGGACCCCGTCGCCATCGCGATCCAGCTTGCGACCCCATGGGCAGTTGTTGAGATACCATTGGGCTTGGTCGCAGGAGCTTATCTTAGAGCATGTTCGGCGAGGCTGGCACGTCGAAAAACGTGAGGCCTTCACGTGTCCGCGACCGCGGCGCTCGTGTCTCGCTGGACTAGCCGGCGATCGGCCGACGCGGCCGCGATCTCCTTCAGCGACAGCGCCGCAACGTTGCCGTACGTCGCGCCTTTAGACCGGTAGCAGCTTAAGCGGAGAGCCGGCTTCGAGGGTGACCAAGAGGGTCCAGGGAAATAAACGCCTTTGGCAATCAAATCTTCAGGATAGCCTGACATGCTTGCCCCTCAGCCAGACCACCGGATGGCTCAAATTGTTCAGGAAAGGGGGGCTTCAGGGCCCGTCGATTGGTAGATCGGACGCACCTCGACATGCAGGACGACCCTGCCGTCACAGCCGAAGTTGAGCGACTTCTGGCGCATCGCACACGCGACATCCGGCTCAAAGGCGAGATCAAACGCCTGTTTCAGGCACGTGTCTGGTCGCAAACGGCCAAGATCATCCGCGCCTGGATGATCTGGGTGGCTTTCCTTGATGTACTGACGTTGGCGCTCAACATGGTGATGCTTCCAAGGACGATCGCGTTATCAATGCTCCTGCCTGGCGCCATCATCCCGCCCGTCGCTGCAGCCGTAGTCTTTGTCTGGCGAAAACGGCGCCCCTCCTGGGTCCAAGGGGTCTCGCTGATTACAGGCATATTCCTCATCCTGTTGTCGATCGTATTGGTTGGCGCAAGCGCCGGCGGCGAGTTCTACGAACGACACTTGAACATCATGCTGTTCGTGGCGATTACGGCCATCATCATCTTCGGCATCCCTCAGGCATGGACCGTGACGGTCGCCGCCTTGGCTCTCGGTCTCTATCTCGTCTTTCAGTTGCAGAACCCGGACCTTGAGATTGGCAATGCTGTGGCTGCCACGTTGTTTTTCGCCAGCGGCATTCTCGCTACGGTCGCCGCGCGCCGTACGATGACAATTCTCGCTCAGAAGACTTTTCTGTTTGAGCTTCGAGACCGGCACAGGGTTGCCGAACTGGCCGAAGCGAACGATCGGCTGGAGCTTCTAGCGAGAACCGATCCGCTAACCGGTATCGACAATCGACGCCGGATGACGGAAACGCTCGACCACGTTTGGGGCGGTGGCGGGAAATGCCCCGGCGGTGCCGCTATGCTGATGTGCGACATCGACGACTTTAAGAAGCTTAACGATCATCTCGGTCATGCTGAGGGCGATCGTTGCCTCATTGAGGTCGCCCGCTTGATCCGGGAGAACGTGAGGCGCGATCGCGATCATGTGGCGCGCTACGGCGGTGAAGAATTTCTCGTGCTCCTTCCAAGTGTGAGCGAGCAGGAGGCCACCGTTGTAGCCGAGCGAATCCGCGAGTGTGTGGAAGCTGCCTGTTTTCCTAATCCTGAATCGCGCGTGTCCCGCTATATCACTCTTAGCATCGGCGTGGCGGTCCAGGCGCCGGCCCAGGCCATTTCGCCAGAGCAGCTCCAGCGCCAAGCGGATGAAGCACTCTATGTTGCTAAGCAAACCGGCCGCAATCGGGTGGTGTTCCACAGGCTGGCGTCATTGAGACTTTTGGGTGCTCCGTCGATACGGTGAATACCGGCGAGTGGCAGGCGACCAGCCAGTCGTTATGCCCACCGGGCCTTCGCTGAATAGCTACCAGCGCTGCGGCGAGTAGGGGCGGTCTTCCCAGTAATAGATAGCCTGCTGCGGTCGCCGTGCGCGGGGACAGGCCCACGCCCACCTCGGTTCATGTGATCGGTCGTCGAGGCACCGCTAGGATTGATAGTTCGAGCGACTCAGGCTCCTAGTTACTCCCGCCTATCAAAGTTGCCAGCAGATTGCCGCGCGAGAACGTTGCGCAAATTCGAGACTTGCCATTGGCCGTTGCGCGCTGTTCGAACGCCTCGATTGTTCAGGGCGATTGCCAGGCCACGCAGGCTGGTGATGCCGGACTGCTGGATGGAGGCGATGATCGGCAGCACGGTCTGGGCAAATCTGTCAGCCTCCCGGATTGAGATTTTCCGACCTTTCGCCGCAGCTTCCGCTGGGTTGGTCGGATTGCTGAGTTTTATGCCAGTGATCTTGCGTGAGGCGAGGGCGGCTTTAGTCCGTTCCGAGATCAATCGACGCTCCTTCTCGGCCAAAGCGGCGTAAAGGTGCAACATGAACGGATCGGCATCAGCACCAAGTTCGGCGACTATGAAAGGAACGCGCTGGACCATCAGGCCGGCTATGAACGCGACATCTCGCGACAGGCGGTCGAGCTTCGCCACTACGACCGGGCATTTTGTCTGGCAGGCCAGGGCGAGGGCGGCTGTCAGTTGCGGCCGTCGATCAAGAGCATCCGCGCCCTTGCCGGTTTCGATCTCGGTGAACTCCTGGAGGATGATCATTCCCTCGGCCTCGGCAAAGCGGGCGACCGCGGCACGCTGGGCCTCGATGCCCAAGCCCGAGCGTCCTTGCCGCTGTGTAGAGACTCGATAGTAGGCGACCGCGCTCGTCATGCTGCTGTTTCCGGGGTGTTCAAACTGCAAACCACCGTTTGCAGTGTGCTCACAGGCGAAAGAGAAGCAACTTCTAAGTGGTTGATTAATTCTTCCGGTTATCGGCGAGCGTAGCATGGCGCACCAGCCGGTTTCCTCCATAAGACGCACTCCCGACTAGGCGACCGGGATGAGAAGCCATCACAAGCGTTCTACGACGTAAATTGACCCAATCCGGTCATTTCCACCGCATCTCCGCATCTCCAAAGCGGCCGGACAGCCAAGCCGGCGCTGATGACCTAAGCGGTCATCTTATTGAAAGAGCATTCCGTTCAGAACTCGTGGATGAGGTGTTGCGTATACGGAGTAACGCCGCCATCCTCTAGAGCACAGTCGCGCACACTCGCGTCCGGATAAGGACTAGAATAGGGTGAAAGGCAAAGCCGCTACGACCGATCAGGGAAGGCGCACGGCACGTATGGACCGACGGCTTACGGCAATACTTGCTGCCGACGTGGTTGGCTACAGCCGCCTCATGGGCGAGGACGAGGTAGGCACGCTCGAGGGACTGAAGAGCTGTCGTCGCGAACTGATCGACCCTGAGATCAAGAAGCACCACGGCCGCATGATCAAGCTCATGGGCGACGGCGCGCTCGTCGAGTTCGCCAGCGTCGTCGATGCCGTCCAGTGTGCTGCTGCGATCCAGCGCCGGATGGCCGACCGCAACAAGGGCACCGCCGAAGCCCGGCAAATCCGGTTTCGCATCGGTGTCAATCTTGGAGATATAATCGTTGAGGGTGACGATATCTACGGCGACGGGGTAAACATCGCCGCCCGTCTGCAGGAGATCGCAGAGCCCGGCGGAATTTGTATCTCCGGGACGGCGTTCGATCACGCGGTGCACAAAGTGGATGTCGGCTTTGCGGATCTCGGAGGGCAGCGCCTCAAGAATATCGCGGATCCGGTTCGCGCCTATCGGGTTCTGCTCGATCCCGGAGAAGCGGGGAAGATCCTGGCGGCACCACGCCGGCCAGGTTCGCGCATCATGGTTTTGGCAGGAGTAGCAGCGCTGCTCATCGTCTTGCTTGCAGGCATTTTTGCATGGCAATGGCAAAAACCCTCCGCGCTCCGAAAGCCATCCATTGCAGTACTGCCGTTTACGAACCTGAGCGGCGATCCTGGCCAGGACTATTTTGCTGACGGCATCACCGAAGATTTGATCACCGACCTTGCCAAGCTTTCCGGCCTCGATGTGATCGCCCGCAACTCCGTATTCGCGTACAAGGGAAAGCCCCTGGTTTTGGCAGATGTTGGGCGTGACCTTGGCGTGCGCTTTGTCGTTGACGGCAGCGTGAGGCGGACCGGCGATCAAATCCGCCTCAACGCGCAACTCATCGATATCGCCACTGGCGACAATCTATGGGCTAATCGGTTCGATCGCGGCATCGCGGACGTGTTTGCCGTCCAGGACGAGATGAGCCGGGACGTTGCCAAAGCACTCGGCGTGCAACCTTCTGCTACGGAGAGCGAGCGGATGGCACGCCCGCCGACCTCCAATCTTGAAGCCTACGATTACTACCTGCGCGCTGAGCAGGCGGCTCGCTCCGGTGGGGGCTCAGGTCTGAGGAAAGCACTTGCGCTCTATGAAAAGGCGGAGGAAGTCGACACCGCTTTCGCTGAAGCCTTCGCGGCTGACGCACGAACGAGTATCTATGTTTGGCGGGCTAGCTTCGACGACATCACCCCGAGCGCGCTTGCGAGAAAGAGAGCTTATGAAAGGGCAGGCAAGGCATTGGAACTCGATCCGGACCTTTCATCGCCCTATGCCCTTCTAGGCATCATGCAGGTCATCGATCGCCATTACGACGAAGCGATCGCCTCGGCGAAGCGGGCCGTCGCAATCGGCCCGGGAGACGCTGGGTCTCATATCGCCCTCGGATACGTGCAGTTGTTCGCTGGCAATCACGCCGAGGCGGCCAATGCCGTCGAGACGGCATTGAAGCTCGATCCCAATCTGCCCCCCATGGACCGGGAAATCGCTGGTCTCGTTTTTCTCCTTCAGGGCGACACCGCGAAGGCCATCGAGACTCTCGAGCGTACCCGCGACGATGCCCCGGCGGATGGTGGTTTTCGGATTCTGCTCGCAGCGGCATACGCTCGCGCCGGCCGTTTGCAGGATGCAAAAGCGGCAATCGCCGAGGGCCTCCGCGTGACTTCGACGTCCGAATCCCCTGCTCGGCGGCGGTCCTTAGCTGCATGGCGACATTTTTATGCCAATTTGCGCAACGCTGAGGATTTAGCTCTGATCCTCGACGCCATGCGCCAAGCAGGCTTGCCCGAGTGGCCTTTCAACTTCACCGCCGACGAACAGAACCGGTTGAACGGCGCAGAGATCGCTTCTCTCGTCCTGGGCCATACACTGCAGGGTCAGCTCGAGCCCGATCGTCAACCTGCCATCATGCAGGTCGCACAGGATGGCACAGCGGGCTTCCGCACGATGACGCGAATGCTCACGCTAAGAGTCTACGTCGATCATGACGTCTTATGTGAGCAGAGCGAGAATTCGTTTGGACGCCCCGAGTGTGGTCCCGTTTACAAACGCAGCGATGTTCCCGGTGAGGAATATTCCTACGTCAATTCAGGTAAGGTGTTTCACTTCGTGACGGTGAATTGAGCTTGTGACTTTCAAGGGTTATTGATCGACTCCCAATCCGGCTCATGGACTGCCAACTTTGCTTCGACGACCGGCCATTTTGCATCGCCCTTCGGAACAAGATCATCGGCATTTTCCGCAAAGGCGGCCGCGTTGCCTTCGTCGTAGATCAGGTAGAGCTTGCCATCGATGATCTTGAACGCTTCCGGATCGACATTGACGGTGACGGATTCATTGAGTGCGACCTCGCCCGCGCAGTAACCACCATATTGAGGAGCGTATTTGGCAGGTTCGCTCATGAACATTTCTTTGTGTTCCTTGCTGGCGAAGTGCCACGCCGTTCCAAGCCACTCATAGGAAAATTCTTCGGAACCCTGAACGGCCTTGCCATCGGTGAAATACGCGACCGTGTCGTAGCCCATGATCGCCACTCCGCCGAAGTAGCCGGTATTCACCGAGTCGGCGAAGGCAGAGCCTGCACCGGCCATCAAGGTGAGCGCACATACGACTGCCGACGCCGAATTGCGAACCAGTCTCCTCGTGATCGATATGTTCATCTGCGTTCTCCCTTCAATCGTGGATAGCTTCGCACTTCGCAGCGTTCGCTTCGCCAAGGACTTTCGCCTGGCACGTGGCGCCGTGCCGTTTGAATAGTTTTATGATGTCAGTATTGCCCTTCCAGAACGCGCGGGTAATCGGCATATAGCCATGACCCTCGGCCCGGTTCACATCCGCACCTTGCGCAATGAGGAATTCTGCCAGTTCGACATGGTTTTCCTCACCCGCTATCACCAAAGGTGTGACCCCAGACTTGTTAGCGGAGTCTTCGAGCACCGCCCCCTGTTCAAGCAACAGCTTGGCGATTGGGAGGCTTCCAGAAAAGGCAGCCGCGTGGAGGGGGGTAAACCCACCGGAATTGCGCGCCATGACGTCGGCGCCCTTGCTCAGCAGGAATTTCGCAATGGCAAGCTGATCGTCGAGAGCAGCGGCGATGAGGGGGGTGGCCTGGTCGCGTGCCCGGCTGTCGACGTTGGCACCGTCAGTCAATGCTTGCTCGACGGCGGCTTTGTTGCCGGCGGCGATGGCGTCGAACAGCACATCACCTGCGTCTGCCGGTGTCGCGACAAACGCCAACACACAAAATGTCAACAGCCCACGCATCCCTACTGATATCACGCGTGGGGATGGCGTACAAGTTCGGCAGGGGACGGTGGTCCGCGACATGGCGCTCTCGCCTTGCCGGCCATCGGAGCAAGCAACGGGAATGTCCGGTTCGGATTGCGCCAGGAATGGCCGGGATTGGGGCGATCCCGACCTCGGGCTCGCTCAAGTAAAGAACTCGTCCTCGTCCTCGCCGTTGAAATCCCATGGCTTGGGTCCGATATGGTGCGTCGTTGCCACCCGACTGCGTGACACGGGCGAGAGGCCGAGCTCGCTCATGAACTTGTGCATCAACTCGACATTCTTGTTGGAGATGGCAAGCCAGGGCGAGGGCTGAACGTAGCCGGCCGGCGTCCTCAGAAGGGGAGGGGTTTCCTTGAGCTTCTTCTCGGCCTCCAACCGCGGCCATAGGCTTGACAGTAGGCAGCGAGTGCGGCCCGATCCAGTTCGCTGATGATGCCGAGCTCGTGGAGGTATTGCGCAAGCCGCTTCCACTCGGCTTTGGCCGTTGGCATCAGATGAGCCGGGCAGGTCGGGATCGCCGTCACCGGCTTTGGCTCACGGTTGTTGAGGGGCCGCTTGCCTGGATTGCCGAGCGCAATCTTCAGTGCCGTCGGCGTTGGCTCGCGTCCTCGCATCATGCTTCCTTCATTCCGTCGCACCGTCGCTATGTGCTCCGGAGTTTGTCGACCATTTCGCGGCTGCAATCATGCTGCCGGAAGGCCGAAAGCCCCGGTATTTGGCCATTCCCAATCCAGCCGTTACGCTGCTACCCCCTGCCAATTTCGCGGTTCTTCGAAGAAACGGAAGGCACCGGTCGCTGAGTGAAAAGCTGTAGAGATATGACCGCCCCCCCCCGCGAGGCACTACAGGAGCTTCATATCTTCGTAGGTGGTCACGTAGGTCACTGATGTATCCAGTTTTCCCTCTAGCGCATGGATGGAGGTCTCCTTCCAGCGCGCCCTGGTCTTCAGCCAGAAAATTGCTGCAGTGACGGCCTCCCGACCTTCACCGGTCGCCTTGCGGTAGAGGCTTTCGGCGACCCGTGCGTTGGCCTTGATGGCGCCGCTCTCGAGCTCATGAGCGTAGGTCGCCTTGAGGTCCTGCTCGTCTGTGGCGAGCACGCAGGCGATGTCGGCCGTGCTAAGCCCGAAGCCGGCCAGCGCCTCCACCCTGGAGCTCAGTGGCCGGTTTTCCAGAGGAGCGTCGGTATCGGGGTTCATTCGCCGCGGTCCGCGTCCCAGAGGGTGACGGGAAGTTTGCTGGTGGTGAGCCGGCAGGAGTCTTGCCCAAGCTTGCAGGATCCGGAGCGCGAAGGATGATGCGGCGGATCTCATGCACCTGCTCGATCGGCTTGCCGTCCAGGCCTGAGTGCTCGTTGACCGAGGTCTCCTTCCAGCGGCCGCGTGCTTTGAGCCAGAAGATCGCGGCGATGACCGCTTCACGACCTTCGCCCGTTGCCTTCCGGAAGAGGTTCTCCGCCACCTTGGCATTGGCCTTGGTGTGGCCAAAGGCCAGTTCGTGTTTATAGTGCTTGCGCAGCGTCTTCGCATCGATGCCGACCATGCCGGCAATGTCCAGCTCCGGAACACCATAGCCTGCCAGCGCCTCCACCTGACGGCGATGAAAGGCATCGGGCTGATGGCTGGGGCGGGCCATCAGCCTGCCTCACCAGATGCCACACTCGCCGCCTGGCATGCATTGGCCTCGCCTTCCCGCCAACCATGCTCCAGGAGGCCAATTCCCGACGAAGAGCGATTTTGGGCCGCCGGAGTGCCGGTGGAGGGCCGTTGCTCAGAATTGACCTCCAGGAGGCACTTTCTGGTGTAGGGATGGCGGCCGGCTCTGAATGGCCAGAGGGCCTAGGTCGCGGTCTCGCAGAGCTTTACCTCAGCCAGTTGCTGGCCTGAGCAGTCCAGGCACTACAGTCGGATCGCCTCAACCGGGCTCATCGGCTTATGGCCCGCAAGCCCGGCAGCATCGCGAGTCGGCGGCCAAACCCGGGCAAGTTCCATCCTGGTCATGCCACTCCTCCAGCTCTTGCCGCCGCGATCTCGGAGAAGGTCCGTTCGTCGCCCTCCAGCATCGCTGCCTGGCCGGTAAACGCCTGCCAGCGCAGCACCGCGACGTGGACATAGGCCGGGTTCAGTTCGATCGCATGACAGCAGCGACCGGTCATCTCGGCAGCGATGATGGTGGTTCCAGAGCCGCAGAACGGCTCGTAGACCGCTTGTCCGGGCGAGGAATTGTTCTCGATTGGTCGGCGCATGCATTCGACGGGCTTTTGCGTGCCGTGGCCCGTGTCGGACTTCCTATGAGGAATGGCCCAGACGGTGGTCTGCTTGCGATCACCCGCCCAGTGGCCTTTCCTGCCCTTCCTGACGGCATACCAGGCTGGCTCGTGCTGCCAGTGGTAATCGCCGCGGCCGATGACCAGCCTGGTCTTGTCCCAGATGATCTGGGCGCGAACGGCAAAGCCGCTGGCCTCAAGGCTTGAAGCGACCGTGGCGGCATGAAGGGCGCCATGCCAGACATACATCACATCTCCCGGAAACAGCGCCCATGCTTCCCGCCAGTCGGCGCGGTCGTCATTGAGCACCTTGCCTCTGGCGAGACCTTCTCCATCGCCGAACCGCTCTCGCCATGAGGGATCGTAGCTGACGCCATATGGAGGATCGCAAACGCACAGAAGATCTAGAGCCCCGCTCGCGCGAGCGCGGTACCCGCTTTGATAACCGACCCATCGCCGGCACCAGGCTGATGCGCGAATGGCGGGGCATCGAACATTGCGCGACGGTCCTGGCCGACAGCTACGAATATAATGGCAGGCCCTACAAATCGCTCTCGGCAATCGCCCGCGCGATCACCGGCACACGCTGGAACGGCTTGGTCTTTTTCGGCCTGAAGAGCCAGAGGGGGAGGGCGCAATGAACGTGCACTCACCCGACAAAAAGCAGGTGGTGCGAAAGCTGCGCTGCGCCGTCTACACGCGAAAGTCATCGGAAGAGGGGCTCGACATGGAGTTCAACTCCCTCGACGCCCAGCGAGAGGCCTGTGAGGCTTACGTCGCCAGCCAGCGGGCTGAGGGATGGGTTCTGGTGCCTGATCGGTATGACGATGGCGGCATCTCCGGCGCCACGCTGGAACGGCCCGGCCTGAAGCGGCTGCTGCGGGACGTCGAAGCCGGCCTGATCGACGTGGTGGTCGTCTACAAGATTGACCGGCTCTCGCGGGCGCTCACCGACTTTTCCCGGCTGGTCGAGCTGTTCGAGGCGAACAACGTCACCTTCGTATCGATCACCCAGAGCTTCAACACCACCACCTCCATGGGCCGGTTGACGCTCAACATCCTGCTCTCCTTCGCCCAGTTCGAGCGCGAGGTCATCGGAGAGCGCATCAGGGACAAGTTCGCTGCATCCAGGCGAAAGGGCATGTGGATGGGTGGCAACGTTCCATTCGGCTACAGGGTCGAAAACCGCAAGCTTCTGATCCAAGAGAATGAGGCAGCCATTGTGCGCTCGATCTTCGAGCGGTTCCTGCTGATAGGTTCGACAACCATCCTGGCGCGAACGTTGAATGCGGAGGGTCTCAGGCGCAAGAACGGGACGGCCTTCGACAAGGGCCTGCTCTACAAGCTTCTCTCGAACCGGGTCTATATCGGCGACGCGGTGCACAAGGGCACAAGCTATCCCGGCGAGCATCAGCCTATCATCAGCCTGGACCTTTGGGACAAGGTCCGCTCGATCGTGGCGGAAAGCCCAAGCAAGCGGGCCGCACAGAGCCGCAGACAGACGCCGGCACTCCTCAAGGGTCTGATTTGCTCCGAGCGGCTACGCCATGACACCTGTCCATACCCGCAAGAAGGGAAAGCTCTACCGCTACTACGTCACCACGAGCGTGCAGAAGCTCGGACCGGAGACATGCTCGGTAAGGCGCTTGCCTGCGGGAGAGATCGAGGCCGCAGTCATTGATCAGATTCGCGCCCTGCTGCGATCCCCAGAGATGATCGTGAAGACATGGGCGGCCGCACGCGACCATGGCGATGAGATCAGCGAGACCGAGGTGCGCGATGCCCTCCTTCAGTTCGATGGTCTTTGGGAGGAACTCTTTCCCGCCGAGCAGGCTCGCATCATCCAGCTGCTAGTCGAGCGCATCGACGTCGATGCCGACGGCATCTCCATCCGCCTTCATAGCCAGTGTCATAGCGGAGCTTCGGGAACTACCAAAACTGGATAGGGCAGCATGAAGAACAACCGCGAGATGAGCCGCGACGGTACCTTGCTAACAGTTTCCATCCCGATGGCGATCCGCAAGCGTGGCGGTCGCAAAGTTGTCGTGTCCCCGGCTGGCGCAGAGCATTGGGCCCCCGCGACCTCGGATCGACAACACGCTGCTGAGAGCTCTCGTCCAGGCATTCCACTGGCAGCATAAGCTGGAATCAGGGCAACACGCGACGATCAGCGAACTCGCTGCGGCTGAGAAACTCGACCGGTCTTTCGTCTCCCACATGCTTCGACTAACGCTCTTGGCGCCGGACCTGGTTGAGGCAATCCTCGACGGGCGACAGAGTCCAACGATGCAATTGCAGCCGCTGGTGCGCGGGTTTCCCGTTGAGTGGGAGCGCCAACGGCGCAATTGCCTCCGGTTGTGAAGGACTGGTCCTGCCTTAAATGCGTCTTCGACGGCCGCGCGTTCGGATGACCGCTTTGCGTCGCATCTCGACCATTTAGACCGGCCTTTGCCGCTGTCCGTAAGCAGACGCTACACTGGGTCGAACTGAGCCCCTTGTCGCTGATTTGTTTCCTCAGACCACCGTCGCCGTCGGCAGCCCGAGCGCCAAGGCGCCGGCGTAGCGAGCTTGAGGTGCAGCCTGAGCGGATGGAAGCGCGCGCACCCTGGATGAGTTGAGCATCTGACGGCGCATAGCTGCTCTACGCCTAAACTGATCGCGCGAACGCCTCCAAGGAAGAAGTCGTCAAGTTGAATTGCCCTTATAAGCATTTCTTCAAGGTTTGACCGTAGGTTTCTCTCCGAAGCTCGTAGCCGACTTCGGGGAAGAGCATGTTGAAGGTCTACACCTGCATTGCGACGCAGCATGATTTGCGTCTGGTTGCTCTGGCGGCCTTAGTCTGCGCCCTGGCCTCGTTCACGGCCGTCAACCTCCTCCATCATGTCAGGCGCAGCGAACGCGAAATGCGACGGATCTGGCTCGCAGTAGCTGCGGTCGCCACCGGTTTCGGCATCTGGTCAACGCATTTCATCGCCATGCTGGCGTTTCAGCCCGCAGTGCCGAGCGGCTACAATATCGCCTTGACGATCGTCTCGCTGGTCGCCGCGATCGCTTTGACGGGAACCGGCCTCACCGTCGGCATATCGCCCCGCATTCCGTATGCGCGCTGGATCGGCGGGATGATCGTGGGGGGCGGTATCGCCGTAATGCATTATACTGGCATGGCTGCCTTTGAGATCGCGGGACGCGTCGTCTGGGATATGCCGCTCGTCGCAGTGTCGATCGCCCTCGGTGGACTGTTCGGTGCCGCAGCCATGCCAGTTGCCCTTCGGGCCAACACGATCAAGTGGAAGGCACTCGGGGCGTTGGTGCTGACGGTCGCAATTTGCAGCCATCATTTCACTGCGATGGGCGCGGCCGCGATCGTGCCCGATCCTCGCATCGTCGTTTCGGCCACGGCGCTGCCAGCGGAATGGATGGCAATCGGACTTGCGCTCGCTTCGATCGTGATCATTCTTCTGGCCCTTGTCGGTCTTGTCGTCGATCTGCGCGATCTTCGTCGCGCTGGGGAGACGGCGCGTATGCAAGAGCTGGCCGACGCCGCCGTCGAGGGGCTGGTTGTGTACAACGAGACGACGATCGTGGCAGCCAATCACAGCTTCGCCGCCCTTGCCTGTGTCGATGGCTCTCAGCCTGTCGGCCGCTTGCTCGTGTCTTTCTTCCCCACCGTCTCGCAGGGCGAACTCACGGCCACCGCCCGAAAGCCGCTGGAGGCCGAGCTATGCGCAACCGACGGCAGTATGATCCCGGTCGAGCTGATCCGACATAATATCCTCTATGCCGGTAAGCAGCATCAGGTCGTGGCGGTGCGCGATATCCGCGGGCGTAAGCGGGCGGAGGAGCAAATTCACTTCCTTGCTCACCACGACCCCCTGACTAAGCTCCCGAACCGCACGAGCTTCAACGAGAAGCTGGAGGCAGAATTCGCGGCGCATCGTGGGACCGACAGGTGCCTTGCCGTCCTTTTCCTCGATCTCGATCGCTTCAAAGAGATTAACGACCTCTTCGGCCATCTGATCGGGGACGCCGTACTCCAGTGTGTGGCCGAGAAGATTAAGAACGTCCTCAAGCCGGAGCATATGGTCGCGCGCTTGGGAGGCGACGAGTTCGCTGTGATCGTTCCAGGCCTGCCGAGCCCAGCGTATGCGACGCGCACCGCTGAAGCCATTTTGAACGCTTTCGACGAGACCGGCGTGAACCTACCCGCCGGCGTCACTATCGGAACCAGCATCGGCATCGCTGTCTTCCCGAACGATGCGCCCGATCGCGCGACCCTTCTGAGCCATGCTGACGCGGCGCTTTATGAGGCCAAGTTGGAAGGACGCGGCATCTATCGCGTCTTCGAACCGTCTATGGGTGAGCATCTACACGATCGACGTCAGTTCGAGCACGACATCCGTCATGCGATCTCACGCAACGAGTTCAGTCTCGTCTTTCAGCCGCAAGCGGAGCTTCACTCCAATAGGGTCTTCGGCTTCGAAGCGCTCCTTCGTTGGGATCATCGCACGAGAGGTGCCATTGCCCCAACGGTGTTCATTCCGATCGCGGAGGAATGCGGCGCGATCCTGAAGATCGGCGAATGGGTGTTGCGAACGGCCTGCGCCGAGGCGGCGACGTGGGACCGGCCACTGGGAGTCAGCGTCAACGTCTCGGCCGTACAACTCCATGGCGGCAATATCCCGGAGCTGGTCGAGGAGGTTCTGAAAGAAACCGGCCTGGACCCGTCACGCCTCGAGCTGGAAATCACAGAATCGTCGCTGATCAAGGATATTGGGCGGGCCCTCACGGTCTTGCACAAGCTCAAAGACCTGGGCGTCCAAATCGCGATGGATGATTTCGGCACCGGCTACTCATCGCTGTCGAACCTGCGGGCCTTCCCGTTCGACAAAATCAAGGTCGACCAGTCCCTTGTCCGTGCGGTGGATACCAGCGACGAGGCGGCCGCCGTCATGCGCGCGGTCTTCGGGCTTGCTCGAGGTCTCAAGCTCCCCGTCTTGGCGGAGGGCGTCGAAACCGACGCGGAACTGAGCTTTCTGCGTGCGGAAGCCTGCGATGAAATGCAGGGCTATTTGCTCGGCCGACCGTGTCCCATAGCTGAGTTTGCGCAGCATACAAGCGGCGAAGGCAAGGTAGCCGCTCCCCAAAGGCTGCGTAAGAACAGGTTGCGAGTAGTCAAGGACAGCGCAGCCTAGCCTGCCACTTCCATAATTGGACTTCTGCAATTGTCAGTCCAATGTTGCTTGTCTATGCGACTTTGGTCTGCTCGTTCGAGCCGCCGGTAGCGTCCCATCGATGATGTCCTGCGATTTCGATGGTCAGCTGACCTTCTGTCCAGGTCTCTCCGTTGCCCGCAATTCAGGGAAAGCTGTCGTTCCGGTCAAGTCTGATGGTTGGGCACGATGGTACCACGTCTTATAGCAACTAAAGCCCTGGCGGTGCAAATTTTCGGGGCAGGACATCTGGCCGGGAGGCCGGCCTCGCTTCAAGCGTCATTTCTCGATTCTGGACGTGACGGCGGGGTTTCCTTGAGCTTCGTCTCAGCCTCCACCCAGCGGCCATAGGCTTGACAGTAGGCAGCGAGTGCGGCCCGATACAGTTCGCTGATGATGCCGAGCTCGTGGAAGAAAGTGGAGGCACCGGTCGCAGGGTGAAAAGCTGTAGAGATATGACCGCCTCCCCGAGGCGCTACAGGAGCTTCATATCTTCGTAGGTGGTCACGAAGGTCACTGATGTATCCAGTTTTCCCTCCAGCTCATGAATGGAGGTCTGCTTCCAGCGCGCCCTGGTCTTCAGCCAGAAAATTGCTGCGGCGACAGCCTCCCGACCTTCACCGGTCGCCTTGCGGTAGAGGCTTTCAGCGACCCGTGTGTTGGCCTTGATGGCGCCGCTCTCAAGCTCATGGGCGTAGGTCGCCTTGAGGTCCTGCTCGTCTGTGGCGAGCACGCAGGCGATGTCGGCCGTGCTAAGCCCGAAGCCGGCCAGCGCCTCCACCCTGGAGCTGTGTGGCCGGTTTTCCAAAGGAGCTTCGATTTCGGGGCTCATACGGCCCGGTCCCGTCCCAGAGGGTGACGGGAAGGTTTGCCGGTGGCGTGCCGGCAGGAGTCTTGCCCAGGCTTACAGGATCCGGAGCGCGAAGGATGATGCGGCGGATCTCATGCACCTGCTCGATCGGCTTGCCGCCGAGGCCTGAGTGCTCGTTGACCGAGGTCTCCTTCCAGGGGACAGACCATGTGCGGCCTCCATACGATTTCGGTCCCTAACTATCAATCACAATGGGTCCTTGCGGCTTCGAGCAGCAGAGCAGAACTTCACCGTCGTCCAATTCTTCGAGCGGTTCTTCAAAATAGACGACCTCACCGACTAAGAGATGAGATTTACAGGTGCCACAGATGCCAGCACGACAGCTGAAATCAAGCGACAGCCCCTGCTCTTCGGCGAAAGCTAGAAGCGATTCCGCCTTGCCATCCCACACCGCTTTCAGTCCAGACTTACGGAACTCCACCGTCACAGCTCCGGCTAAAGACTCGGCCGGAACCGGCGGACTAAGAGTGCTGGCCGACCTCGGTTCAAGCACAGTCCCCGGTCCAAAGAACTCATAGGCTATGCGATGCCTGGGCACGCCGAGATCGCAAATGATTCGATACAATGCCTGCATGAAAGGCGGCGGCCCGCAGAGATAGATATCGTAATCATCGAGCGGAAGGAGGCTCTGCAGCAACTCGCGCGAAATTATCCCCTCGCTGTGGTGCCTTCCAGCGGCTGTGTCGCGCTCCGTCGGAGAGCGATAGCAGAAATGCACGTCAACGCCGGCCCGGGCGGCCGCCAACTCGTTGACCTCGTCGCGCAGCGCATGCACGTCGCCATTTTCGCAGGCATGGATGAAAAAAACCTGGCACTCGGCCTCGGCAGCAAGCTCTTGCAGCATTGAGGTCATCGGCGTCAGCCCGACGCCGCCGCTCAGCAGGACGATCGGCCGCTTGCTCGATCGGTCCAGTACAAAATCGCCGCGAGGCCCCGCAGCTTCCAGCAAATCGCCGACCTCAATGTTGTCGTGCAGGTAACAGGAACTTAGGCCGTCGGGAAGATCGGGTTTTGGCGCCGCTTCCCGTTTCACAGTTATGCGGTAGTTGCCCTCGCATGCGGGCGAACACGAAATGCTGTAGTTGCGCAGTACAAATTTCTGCTCACCGGGGACTGGAATGCGAAATACAAGAAATTGCCCGGGCTGGAAAGCGCGCCACCCATCCGGGTCGACTGGCCTCAGGTAAAAGGACGAGATGATGCTGCTTTCGCGCACCTTGGCGACCACCTTTAGCTTGCGAAACTCGCTTCCGGCCGCGATGTCCAGCGCCATGGGGGAATTCACTCCGCAGCTGCCAGACTCTGGCCCTCACTGGCGACCAGCCGGTCAAGGTTACGGCGAAAGCGCAATGGTCCAACATCTATTTTGAGGTCAAGATTCGGCGTGCGCTTGTTGGCCATGCCCTTATGCACAGCGGTGAGAACTGCGCGATCTTCCTCAAACGCCCCACGAACGGATGTTGCGAACCGGCGCGACACCTCCTCGTCATTGGGAGCGAAATTTCGCATCTGGAACCAGTAATACTTAGTGTGGTTTTCATCGACCGGCGTCATAAAATTGTAGCTGTCCATGAGAAACACGTCCTCATGGTATGGCTCGCTATGGGAAGCTGTGCCCGCCGGTACGAAGATCGCTTTGATGATCGCGTTACTGGGGTAGCGGACCTCGTAATGCTGCTTGCGATCGCAGTTGCCGGAGAATTTGAGGAAAGGCGCGTAGAACGGTGCCGGTTCGACATCCAGCATCCAGCGCCAGACAGTCACTCCATCCTCACCAATTGTGGTTTCCAACGGAACGTTCTCGATCGCCTGAACGCCTCCAAACGAAGTCTGATGAACCCATGAGACATGCGAAGGGTCGAGAAGATTGTCGGTCATGTAGAGGTAGTTGCAGTCCAGGGTCATCGATTCGCCCTGGTTGAGACCCCAGGCCGGATCGCCCCAGTGCTCGACCTGGAAGATCTCGGCCGGATCAGCTTTTTCGGCTTCGCCCATCCATATCCACAACAGCCCGTAGCGTTCAGTCAGCGGATAGGACTGTACGCGCGCCACATGCGGGATTTTGTCGGCGCCGGGCACGCGCGTACACGTGCCGCTGCAGTCAAAAGTCAAGCCGTGATAGCCGCACTCGAGGTCGTCGCCCTTGATGCGCCCCATCGAGAGAGGAAGCTTCCGGTGCGGGCAGGCATCCTCCAATGCCACCGGAGTTCCATCCGCCTTGCGGTAGAGAACGATTTGCTCCCCAAGGATCTTCACCGCCTTCAGATCCCGGGTGACTTCATGATCCCATCCTGCGACGTACCAGGCGTTTTTCAAGAACATTAGATCTCTCCATCAAGCCCTTTCCAAGAGCGATGCGCCAACCGTCAGGGCCGAAAGAACGGTTGGATATCAGTCAGAGATCAGGCGTCGGACAGGTTTCGATCGGCTCCGAGCATTCGACCCATGTAGCCTAGGAAGTCCCAGATCGTGCCTTCCAGATCGTCTGGCGCAAGCGGGCCGGTCTGGAGATACCGGGTGTTTTGTGCCCGTTGAAGCGTTTGAAGTTTCTCCCTGTCTTCATCATTAAATGCCTTGCACAGGTTCACATACTTCACGACCTCTGGATCCTCCGGATCCGTCTTGAACCCGCTGACCCCCCAGCGGATGGAAACCTTGTCGGCGCCATTTGGGCGGAGGCACAAGTGCAGCGTGTAGTTCGCCGCAACCGCCACAACGAAACTGGGATAGGTGTTGAAGAGCAAGGTGTTGCGCTGCTCATCCTCGGTCATGTCCGGGTGGAAAGGCCCGCGTGGCGGAAATTCAGGCGCGTAGTAGGAGCGGTATGCGGTCCAGCGTTCTTCGCCCGGCATCTTCCGGCACAGTTGCGTCGGCGTCATCGGCTGCAGCGTCTTTGGATGAGTGGCGAAGAGGTGATAGCCCTCCATGAAGTTCTCGACAAGGTTCTTCCAGTTGGTGTTCCAGACCGCTTCATCCGTGAAAAGCAGGTTTCGCTCTTCGTTGTGATAGTTGTGCAGGATCGTCTGAAGGCCCTCGAGTTTTGGAGCGAGAGGCTCGGCCGTTACGTCGAGATTGACGAAGATGAAATTGCTCCAGATTTCAGTCTTCAGATTTGGCAGACGGCAGGTCGTGGGATCGAAAGTCGACACCTTTTTCATGAGCGGGGCGGTCTTCAGCCTGCCATCAATGTCATAGGTCCAGGCGTGATACTGGCAGATGAAGCTACGGCGGTTGCCGCTTGCCTGCGCCTCAACCAGATTGCCGCGGTGGCGGCAGACATTGGACAGAACATTTACCTCACCGTCGCGTCCACGGGTCACAAGCAGCTGTTCCCCGACCAGCTCGGTGGTAAAAAAATCGCCGGGGTTGGGAATTTCGCCGACGTGGCCCAAGCAGATCCATTCACGACGGAAAATATAGTCCTTCTCCAGCTCTAGAAACGCGGAGGAGGTGTAGAAGGCCGGCGGCATTGTGCGCGCCCGTTCCCGGTCGAGTGATTTGAGGACGGTCAATTCCTGCCGTAAGGTTTCAGCGGTGGCATCTTGGGTGGCGAGCATGTGATCTCCCTGCAGAAACTGTGATCACAGATCGTCTAGCACAAACTCGCGATCGTAGCCAAGACGAAATTCTATCTTTTCGTTAGCCACGCGGGAAAAATGAGAATTAATCTTCCGAAAGGATCGGGCAGCCCGATTAGCCAGCAAAGCGTCAGAGTCGAACCTGGAGCGTATAGTATTCGATCAACGGCGCGAGGCTGTATTGGCTGTCGACGGGGACCGCCAATGGCGAACGCTCGATAATATTTCTCTGCACTTCACGAAGTGCGGCGGGAATATCGTCAACCGTCAATGGTCCCGAACGTACTCGGCGCTCGATCGCGACACTTCCGATCAAAGCCTCAAGCGTCGATATCTTTTCCACCAGCCCGACAAGCTTCCGTGCCATCAGGACCGAATTCGGAAACGCCGGCGAATAGTCTTCGTCACCCTCGGCCATGTAGCTCTCGGTGAGCGCCAGCACCGGGGTGGTTTCCATCAGCGCCGCTCGCGCAAGACTGGTCATTGTGTAGGTGATGTTGCGTGTGTAAATGCCGTCGAATGCATCCGGATCGCCAGCAACAAGGCCGGACGGCAGATCGACGAAGGGATGGGAGACCAACTTTAGTCCCCGGCTGTTGCTCCCGATGGCCACCAGCCCCAGCGCCGCGCGCAAGGCATCCATGCCAAGGGTGACCTGGCTTGTGTCGTAGTCGGGCACCGAAATAAGCTCCTGGGTGTCCAGGATGACAACAGGCGATCCCTGGTTGGAGTTGGCAAAGGATTCGAGGACGGGCACATACTGATCGAGCGCAAGACGAAGCGCAGCCAGAGTGTGAACTCCATCGCGAAGGCTGACGAAATCCTGAAGCTGCCGAGGTCCGCCCCGTTCCCAGAGGCGGCTACCCTTGAGCAAAGCCTGCATGTTCTCGTGCACGGTTTGTTGTGACCCCGTCATGTCCTGCCGCGAGCCGACCTGTCTCAATGGGGCAAGATTGGCGCGGAAACCTTCGATGGTCAGTGCAAGCGCCACTTCCTGGGCCCGAAGCAATGCTTGAGCCCGGTGCACCGCCTGCGCCGCGAAAGCAACACTGACAAAATTGTGCGTCAGAAGATTGGTTGCCTCACCGGCTTTCAACTCGAAATCCGGATCTGAGAGCAAGGCCATCGCAGCTTGAGCGTTGGCGGTGAGGTCTGCTGCCCCCATCGAGTTTCCGTACTCGACATTTTCAGGAACAGCATTGGCATTCACGCGATCGACCAGCGTCATGACCAGGTCGAAACTGGCGCCCGAGAAGCCGCGCGCGTAGCTGTTGACGAGAAGAGCCCATGTTGCACGCATGGTGCTCCGGTCGACCAGCGGCAGCGTCCCGTCGCCGACACGCGTCGCCTCCTGGATGATATTGATCCGCCCAAAGCGTCTCATCGCGGCCGGAGGCAGGGTGGTCTGGAAATCAGCCCCATACATCGTCGTGATGCCGTAGGCGGGCAGCCCCTTGTCGATGTAGTGATCGACAACGCCGCGGGCCAGCCTGATACGCTCCATCCCCTCCCTGGACACCGCAATCGCCGCTCGGCCTTCAGCGATGTCCACGATGTCGGCGATGGTCAAACGGTCGCCGTTGAGGACGACGACCCGGTTTGTCTTGGCCGGCGGTTGAGCCGGCACAGCCTGCATTTCACACGTGGCGCTGCCGGTCCCGGCAATGGCAAGCAAGAGCAACATTGAAAGAAACCGCAAGATGGATGTCACCGCACCTTGGAAGGGCAAGGCAAGCGCGGTTGCGGGATCTCTGGTCATGGCTTCCTCCCTTGATGAAATCGGTACGTTGCCGTTAGGACCCCGGTCCGCGATCGTGCTGGCGTCCCGCGTCAGTGCTTTTTCAGCGGTTGTCAGGCGGGTTCGAGTAAAGACATCAGCTTTCTTCGCTTGATAACGGCCCCATCCAGCCAGTCGGTGCGCATTTCAGGCACTGAGTTCAACAGCAACTGCGTGTATTCGTGACAGGGCGGCGTAAGGACCTCGCCAACGGGTCCCTGCGCCACGATCTTCCCATGCCGCATCACGGCAACTCGATCCGAGATCTTGGAAACCGTCGCAATGTCGTGGGTGATGAACATGTAGCTCAACCCCAGCTCATCCTGCAGGTCCTTCAAGAGATCCAGGATCTGCTGCGCCACGATGGTGTCTAGAGCCGAAGTAATCTCATCGCAGATGATCAACCTGGGCTTGGCTGCCAGAACGCGCGCGAGATTGACCCGCTGCCGTTGCCCGCCCGAAAGCTCCGGCGGATAGCGCCATGCGAAGGAGACAGGCAGGTCGACTCGCTCAAGAAGCCGGGCTACCTCCTTGTCGGCCTCACGCTTACCAATGCCGTCATAGAACATCATGGGACGGCTGAGGATCTTGTTCAGTCGCTGCCTGGGATTGAGCGCCACGTCGGCCATCTGGAAGGCGAACTGGATCTGGCGCAGTTCATTGCGCGTGCGCTGGTGAACGCTTTGCGCCAGCTGATGCCCATCCAGATATACGCCGCCCAGTTTCGCCCGCATCAGGCCGGTAATCAGCCTACCCAATGTCGTCTTCCCCGACCCGGATTCTCCAATCACGCCGACGGTCTCACCGGAATTAATCGTCAGGCTGATGTTGCGCAGTGAAATAATCTCCTGATTGGCGCCATAACCGGCAGTCGCGTCCTCAACACGCAGAAGAGGTGGCTTTGTGCGCGGCATCAAACGCGGCGCAGGGATCTCTTCTGGCATCAGATGGGCAGCCGCTATCAGAGCCTTGGTGTATTCATGCTGGGGATTGCTGATGATCTGCTTTGTGTCGCCGTACTCGATAGTGCGGCCATTCTTCAGCACAAGAATATGATCCGCGACCTGTGCCACCAGCGACAGGTCGTGGCTGACGTAGAGCGCTGCCGTTTGGTTGTCCTTTATCAGCTTCTTGAACGACGCCAGAACCTCGATCTGCGTCGTCACGTCGAGCGCCGTGGTCGGTTCGTCGAGGATCAGCAATCGTGGATCACTGATCATTGCCATCGCTGCCATCAGCCGCTGCAACTGTCCCCCGGAAACCTGGTGCGGATAGCGCTTGCCGATATTGGCTGGGTCTGGCAGGTCCAGATCCCTGTAAAGTTTGACCGCCTTAGCGTGTGCGTCTGCACGCGTCATTGAGCCTGTAATGATCGGGATTTCGGTCACCTGCGCGTCAATGGTCATCGACGCATTGAACGAGGCTGCCGCCGATTGCGCGACATAGGTGATTTGCTTGCCGCGCAACTCCTGCAGCTTGCGCAAGGGCTGGTCCAGGATGCTGATGTCACGCAGACGGACCGACCCGCTGGTTACTTGGCAGCCGGACCGGGTGTAGCCCATGCAAGCCAGCGAAATCGTGGTCTTTCCCGACCCGGATTCGCCGATCAGGGCAATGACTTCCCCCGGTTGCACGTCAAAGGAAATGTCACTGACAATCATAGATTCACGGCCCTTCTTGTCGCGAACCGAGACCTCGAGATTACGTACTTTCAGCAGCGGTTCGGGCATGTCAGATCTCGCCGGGCAATTTTGCGCTGGAGTGCTGCAGCAGCCAGTCTACGAAGACGTTCATCGAGATGGCGATCAATGCGATGCCCAAGGCTGGATAGAGCGTGGTGTATTCGCCGTAGAGGATCGCCTGCATGTTCTCCTTGACCATCACGCCCAGATCCGACTGCGGCGGCTGCACCCCAAGGCCAAGGAAACTGAGCGCCGAGATGAACAGGATCGAATAGGTGAAGCGGATGCCGAATTCCGCGGCCAGCGGCGTCAAAGCGTTCGGCAACACCTCGTGCCACACGATCCACGCCTTGCCTTCCCCCCGCACGACCGCGGCCTCGACATAGTCCATCACCATGATGTCGACCGCTAGCGCCCGCGCCACACGATAGACCCGCGTCATATCGATGAACGCCATGGTGCAAACCAGCACGACAAAGGACGACCCCAGCGAATTGATGATGATGAGCGCAAGCATCAGCGCCGGGAAGCTCAACATCGCGTCGTTCAGGCGGCTCATCCAGCTGTCCACCCGCCCGCGAGAGGCGGCCGCCAAGAAGCCGAGGCCGACCCCCGCGAAGAAGGACAGAAAGGTGATGATCAGAGCGAGAAAGAGGGTGATGCGGACGCCGTTTATCAGCCGCGACAGCACATCCCTTCCCAGATAGTCACTGCCCAGCCACATCGTTGCGCTTGGCGGCGCAAAGCTTTCGTTCGTCAGGATCATGCCTTCTCCATAAGGCGCGATCCACGGCGCCAGGGAACCGACAATGAAAACGGCGATCAGGAACAGGATGCATAGCGTTACGCCGGGCGTTAGATCTGACATTGCCTCGCGCAATTCACCCCGCCAGTTCCGAGCTTCTGGGATCACTTCTTGTACCTCACGCGCGGATTGGCCATTGTCGACAGGATGTCCGCTATCATGTTCAGCAAGACATAGAAGGTGCAGAAGATCATCGCGCAGGCCTGCACGATCGGAACGTCCCGATTGGTCACCGCCTCAACCATGTAGCGGCCAAGGCCCGGGAAATTGAACAGCGTTTCAATAACCACCACCCCGCTGACCAGATAGGCAAGGTTCAGCGCCACCACGTTGATGATCGGCCCGAGCGCATTGGGCAGCGCGTGGCGCAGCAACAGACGACGCCGTGGAACGCCCTTGAGGATCGCCATCTCGATCGCCGGACTGGCCAACACGTTCAAGACCGCAGATCGCGTCATCCGCACCATGTGGGCCAGGATCGTGAAGGTCAGGCTCACGAGCGGTAGGATAAGGATGCGGATCCATTCGTGCAGCTCGTAGTGAGGCCTGAACGAAGCGATTGCCGGCAGCCAGTGCAGTTTGACTGCAAATATGGTCACCAGGACTATCGCCACCAGGAAATCCGGGAACGAGATCAACGCAAGGGAGGTCGAAGTAATCGCTCGGTCCAAAAGTCCGCCCGGCTTCACCGCCGCCGCCAGTCCTAGAAAGATGGCCAATGGAACAGCAATCAAGGCCGTCGAAAGCGCCAGAATGATCGTATTGCCGGCGCGTTGGGAAATTTCGGTCCGGATATCTGTCCCATTCGCCAAGGAAGTTCCGAAGTTGCCGGACCCAAAATTTGTCAGCCATACCCAGTAGCGCACGTGGAGCGGCTCATTCAGGCCCAAGCGATCCCGCATCTCCGCCACCAGTTCCGGCGTAGCCCCCCGTCCCAATATGGCATGAGCAACGTCACCGGGCAGGATCTCGGTGCCCAAGAATACGAGCAGGGACACGAGCAATAGGGTGCCCACGCCAAATGCCAACCGATTTCCAAGGATTTTCTGCAAACTCATCGGATCTCTCACGCAATGTCAGCGCATCTGGAGAACCCGTATATCTGTGATCACACATTTACAATATTGCAAGCGATTTGCTTGCCTGTGCGTGATATTTTTCAGCATCCCGATGCAGTTCCGGACCTGGCCCATAAATACCGCCTTGGTTCTAAGGGGGGTAAGACCCGTTGAGACGGCCTAGTGCCGATACAAGGACATACCCCAGAGGGCATCGCTTTCGAGAAGATGGCGGGCCTTGACAGCATCGCGAGATTTCATCGCCTCTATGATTTCGCTGTACCGACCCATCCAGTCGGCGGGCTTGACCAGATTCACAATCCCGTAAGCCAACCAGGGTCCGGTTCGGACATAGAGGCTTTCGATCATCGATTGAAGCGCGCCATTATTCGTCAGACCACAGATATGGCTGTGGAAATTATAGTTTTCACGCAGAAAGCTTCTGGCGTCCTTCTTGATCCAGGCATTTTCGATCGCGACCTGGAGATAACCAAGCATTTTAAAATCGGAAGCCTTTGCTCTCGCGGTTGCAACTTCGGCCGCTGCGCCCTCCAGGACCGACTGGACGAAAAATAGGTTTGCCGCTTCGTCCGTGGACAAGTTCGGAACGCGATAGGATTTCTTGGCCGCACCAACCAGTGCACCCTCAGAACCCAGTTGCCGCAACGCCTCGCGGACAGGCATGGCCGAGACATTGCGTTCTTCGGCCAATGTGCGGATTGACAGGGGGGCACCTGGCTTTAGATCCCCGACGATCAACTTCATCCGCAGATCCGCGTAGATGCCGACACTCAGGCTTTCGGGCGTGCTCGGGGCCCGTATGACGGTCTCATCCATGGTTAGTTTCTCACTGCCATCTCTTGAATCCAACATGCCCACCCGAGCAAATGCCGCCCCCGGCCACCGGTGTCGCGATCTTAGGGGTATCTGCCTTCAGGCTCTGGACGCCTGAGGCGCCCCTTCCGGAACGCGAACCGAACCATTCCGCTGATGGCGTCGCCTGCACTGGAGGGTGAGCAGGGCTCCCTACGCGACTACCCTTGCAGACCGCGAAAGACAAGCTTGCCTCCGGAGTGCGTTTCAATGACCGATCCTTGACGATACTGTCGGTGGCGTGCCCTGCGGAGCGTACCCTGTCTCCGCAAATCCTGACGGCGACAGCAGCCCAGCAACCCGCTTTACGATCGGCGCGAAGTCGAAGACCACCTTGCCCTCCGTGCCTATAGGAAGCATCGGGCGGATCGCTTCAAAGACGGCCCTTGTCCCCTTGCCGAGTCTCTCGAGGGGCAGCTGGCGCATACTCAATGCCCAAACCGCCACCACGATCTCTACCGCCGCGATCTGCCAGCACAGTTCGACGACCTGTGCTGTGCGGTTTACCGATAAAGGTCCAAGGCCTGAAATATCCTCGACACCGTCCGCGAGTGCCTGGCCGCAATCCAGGAGAACTGGGGCCGCCAAGCCGCGCAATTCCGCCTGGCGGGCGACGGCAAGATAGCCGATTATCAGGTTTTGAATTCCTCCATCCGGCCGACCGGGTTGCGCCAGACCGGTTGGCAGACCGGAATATTCCGGGTTCTGGCATTTTAGACTACGTTCGGTGCTGACCGCTGCAGCCATTGCCAGCGTCTGCCGCAAACTGTCGGTCACGACCGTCAGCGGCGTAGAATCCATGTTAATGCCCGTCACGAGTAAACCTTCTTCAAGCGACACAATGGGATTGTCGCAAACACAGTTCAAATCCATTGTGTAAACCTGCTCTGCATGGGCCAGCGCGGACTCGGCACTGCCGTTGATACGCATTGCAAAGCGGAAGCTGAGCGGATCTTGCAAAAATCGCCACTGCGACGGCTCCCACAGCGAGGAATTTTCCAGCGCGTCAGCAATCCGCTGACAGGATCTCAACTGATGCGGATTGCGATAAGCGGCCCGCATCTCAGGGCGATAGTAACTGAGATTGGCCCGGAAGGCTTCGAAAGTCGTCGCAGCAGCCAAATCGAGCGTTGCTATCAAGCGGCGAACCTCGTCGATGACAATCGCCCCATGCGCCAACGTGAATGCGTTGCAGTTGATCAGTGACACTGCTTCCTTCGCTGCCAGATCATACGGCCCTTCGAGCATCGGCGGACTTCCGTCAAGACTGTGCCCGACAAGAGGAAGCGCCAACTGGGCCAGGGGGCCCAGGTCAGACGAGCCTATCGACGTGCCCATCCGCACTTCGGGCAGAAAGGCACACCGCGACAGCAATAGCATGCGCTCCACCAGTTCCGGCCGAAGCCCCAGTCGGCCGGTAGCCGCATTGTTGATCATCACGGCCAGTGCACCGCGCACCACCGCTGGATCGAATGCCGGCCCAGGCATATTGGTTGCTTCGGCGACAATCAAATGTTCGTTGAACCCGGCAAGCTCCGACGGCGCCACCCGAAAGTTCTTCTGCGAGCCAACTCCTGTATTCAAGCCGTAGTGAATGCCGTCTCCTGAAGAGATGCGGTCGACGATGTTCCGGCCCTCACGAATACGGTCCTTGGCCGCTTCCGTCAGATCCCACCTCCCCCTCGTTCTCGACAATGCGGCAAGCTTTCTGGGATCGAGTGTTTCACCGTCGAACCAATGAACCTCATCAATTGCAATCGACATAAACTTCCTCATGTGACTAAGCCGACGAACACTGATCTTCGATCACAGTTCTTGATGCAAGCCATATTCTAGCATTCACATCGTTAGTCGACATGTACTGCACGAGTTGGCTTGGGGCTCGAGCGCGATAACGGAGGCTGCAGCGGCCTTTCGACAATGCGCGCATCGCAAAAATCACGCAAAAACTAACCGTTGACCTATGATAAAATCTGTGATCACAGTATGGGAAATGTGGTGTGGGGGAAGTGTCACATCAAGTGCAATAGAGACTGCAGGGAGCGCCAACATGACCGACAGCAACCTCAACGAGTATCTCTTTAGCGAGTACGTCAACAATCGAATATCCAGACGCCAGTTCATGGGATCCCTGGCGGCGGCTGGCGCGTCGGCAGTTCTCATCAACGGCCTCCTGGTTCAGAGAGCGAAGTCCGCTGAACCGAAGCGTGGAGGCCGGCTGGTTGTCGGGACAGAAGGCGCTCAATCGCCGGATAGCCTTGATCCGACGAAATACTACAGCACCTCAAACTATCAGATGGGCTATTCTGTGCATGAAAACCTGGTCAATAGAGGTCACGATCAGAAGCCGATTCCATGGCTTGCGACATCATGGCATCCAAATGCAGATGCATCATCGTGGGTGTTTGACCTACGCAAGGGAGTGACTTTTCACGATGGGTCCGACTTTGGCGCTGATGATGTAATTTACTCGTTGCCGCGCCATTACCGAAAGGGTTCGGAATCTCCTTCAAAATCCTATATGAGTCAAATTGCAGGCATTGAAAAACTGTCCGAGCATCAGGTTCGCTTCAATCTTGCAGCGCCGAACGCCGATTTTCCCACGATCCTGTCCGACACACGTGCTCATATTACCAAGAATGGTCTTGAAGATTTTACCGGTACTCCTCCTGGTACGGGTCCTTTCAAGGTGGTCGAATTCAGTCCAGGCAGTCGATATGTCTTTGCACGCAATGAAAATTACTGGGGGGAAGACGGCCCGTATGTTGATGAGCTAGAATTTATTGGTATAGGCGACAGCAATGCTCGTATCAACGCTTTGATTGCGGGCGATATCAACCTTTTGATGCAGCTCGATCAAAAGGCCACAAAGCTGATCGAGAACAGTGGCGTGGCTTATCTTCTAAACGCACCCAGCGGCGCCTTCATTAACTTGGCGATGATGTTGGATCGTGAACCGACCAACAATCCGGATTTGGGCCTCGCGATGAAGTTTGCCATCGACCGAGTTGGCATTCGTGACAATATCTTGAAGGGCTTTGGATCCGTCGGAAACGATCATCCCATTTCCCCGATTGATCCATACTACAACAACGATATCCCCCAACGCGCATATGACCCTGACAAGGCCCGATTTCATATTAAGAAAGCCGGGTTGGAAGAGGTACCAATGGACATCTATGGCTCGGACGTGCCCGGCTCGGGGGCACTGGCAGCCGCCCAGCATGTCCAGCAAAGTGCGGCTGCTTCGGGGGTCAAAATTAACGTCATTAACCCTCCAGCCGACAGTTACTGGTCGGCGGTGTGGATGCAAAAGCCGATCGTTACTTCCGGTTGGGATCCTCGTCCAGTCCCGGACCTAATCTTCGGGATCGCTTTTGACAGCAAGTCGTCATGGAACGAAACAGCTTGGCGAAACGAGCGGTTCGACAAGTTGTTGGTTGAGGCGAGGTCTATTACTGACTTCGCCAAGCGGAAAGAGATGTATGGAGAGATGCAGCTTATGTTGCACGAAAACGGTGGCCAGGCGACATTGGGCTTCCGCAACTTCGTCGATGCCTCGCGCAACGAGGTTCAGGGCATCAAGCCGCACGGCGCGGGTCCCTTGGGTTTCTATCAGGCCCAGCGGACCGCCTGGATTGACAGCTAAAGCGCCTGAAAGCGAGTAGCGTGTATCGTGCGCCCAGAAATCTCTGAACTCCGCGATACGATCTATCGGATTAACTGGGGATTAGTTGCCATGCTGCTCGCCGCAGGAAGCCATTCCGGACACCCACCACCGATAGCGATATTAGCATCGACGAGTGAGTGAAACGCTTCGCGCGAAGCGCGTCGACCCGCCTCGAACTAACGGTTTGCATAACACCTGCTGCCCGTGCAGCCGATGTCCGCAACTGCGGCGCTACTGACCAATGTGCGACGCTGCCGACATTAGCTCCTGCATATTCGGAGTGCCGAACAGGCGCCATCGAGAACCTCGGTGGAGGTCCAGCGAACGACACCGCCGGCAGGGACGCAGGATCGTAGCGTTGCCGGTGACAGATTGCGGTGAGCCAAATGTCCTCGATTGTGCGGCGACGAAGAGGACTCAACTCTGACGTACATCGCCCCGATCACTCGGCGCGCAATGCCTCGATCGGCCGGAGCTGGCGAACTTCACCATCACGCCGTCGCCCGTCACCTTAAAGACCCGGCCATGGTGCCTGGCGACCAACGGCTGCAGCACTGCGTGAACGAGTCGATCAGTCCGAACTCCCGAACTCCCCTCGGAGGTCAGGACTGCCCCGACTCCTTCCGCGGGGAAGGTCGAAAGGGAATCGCCTCCGGTCGTACTGCGTAGTTGGCTCTGGGAAGCATCCGGAATGAGTGGTTGGTACGCGGTCGAGGCACGACCCCGATCCGTCATCCGGGCGAAACGCTCTCGTTGCACGGTTCGTTTAGCAACCTCGGATTTGAGGCAGGTTGATCTGATGCCTGCGGCGCTCAGGTCTCAGGGGCAATCAGTAAAAGCACGTCGTCCGAAGCAAGAGCGTGAACTGGTCAATTTTGAAATCTCTCGTCAGATCGCTCCCGAACAGCGCAAGCCATTTCTCTTGTGCCTCGTAGGCCTGTTTCTCTCGTGCCTCCGGGCATTCGAATTTCTGGCCAGCCGAATTCTGCATGTGATGCACCATTTCATGCACCAGAACCGAGAGCTCTGCCGCCGTTCCTCCTGTCCAACCTTCCGGCAGATAGATCGTCCTTGCCTCGTCGTCGTAGACGGCCACGACATCGGCTTGGTGGCCAGCCCAACGATCTGACGGCACATCCCGCAAGCGCAGTCCGATCATTCTGCGTGCCGAAGCAAAGGCTATGGTGGGCAGGTTCTGAATGGCGGGAAGGTCGAACTCGGATGAGAGCCATGCCGCTATCGCTTTCAGAAGGTCCTGCTGGGAGTTGCTCCACTTGGAGCCGATGTTACGTTTTCCCACCTCTACCGCATATTCGGTCAAAACTAGAGCCGGTACGGGCACCATGCCACCAGACGGCAGCGGTGCCGCGATTTCTTCGCCCGATGCGGGAAGTGCAGCGGTTGTCGCTAGCACCCATGAAGCTGCAAGCTTACCTATCCAGCTGGTCATTTTACCCTCCAGGCTGTCATGAGGATTGCCGATCCTTCCGCCCTGAACCGGTAGACGCGCCCCTTGAGCCAGCCGTGAGACGGCTGTTCGGCGGCTTGAACAATGAGCAGATCAACTGTCCCCAGTGGAAATTCTCTGGCACCGTCGAGCGCGGACCACAACCATGAGTTCTCTGCCCGCAGCGTCAGAACTGACGCGTAGGTGGAAATCGATTACGCTACTGCTTGCCTCGTCTTCAACCGTCTGTTCAACCGTATGAATTCACTCTGGATCATGCTCGTAATGATGTAAATTCACTGTAGAGTATACTTTGTGTGTGTCGCTTCACCGGGGCCAGAAAATCACCCGATCCGCAAAACCTACACGGCAGGCCATCCTCGACGCTGCCTATGTCCTGCTTCGCCGGAAGGGATTTGCCCGAGTGAGCCTGGACGAGATCGCGGCGGCGGCGGCCGTAACGAAGCGCACGCTCTACCACCATTTTACCAGCAAGGACGCCCTTCTCGCCGCTGTGCTCGAATCCCAATCGGCACTTGCTCTCGGGGCCTTCCAGACATTCGGACGGGACCTTGTCGGGACACCGGAGGCAATCATCGACGGGCTGTTCTCCGAACTGGTGCGATGGTCGGCAAAGCCGCGCTGGGCGGGCTCGGGATTCACCCGTCTTGCCGTGGAACTTGCCGATCTTCCCGGGCATCCGGCTCGCGAAATAGCCCGACATCACAAGGCCGCTTTGGAAGCACACCTGGCTGCGTTGCTCACCAGCGCAGGTCTCCCCGGTGCGGAAAAACGAGCGCGGGAAGTCTACCTGCTTGTGGAAGGTGCCATGTCGCTGATCCTCATCCACAATGATCCAGCATATGCGGCCACTGCCGCCGAAGCCGCAAAGCGCCTGATCCAAGACGTTCCGGCTCACTGCTCGCCGGCCGCATCAGCGACATCCTGACGGCTCGGACCCTGCTCAGACCTTCCTGGGGCCGGAAGCCTTCCAGAAAGGCGACGTTCGCAAGAACCCCGCACATCAGTATCCGTCTTCTACCGCGATGCCCGGGCTTAGGGAACACATTGCCGAGCGGTCAGCATGTACTCTTCAATCTCGGCCCGAAACAGGTGCACGGCTTCATCAAGTCCCTTCAAGGCATGAAAACCGTGATCTCCGAAGCGAAGGTTTGCGCCTGCGACGAGATCACGAACGGTGTTGGACACGAGCACCTCATCTGCTCCGGCCAGGGCCTCCGCAGGGGTCCTCGCCTGATTTACACCGTCATCCTTCACGACGAGGAGCATATCGGCCTCCCATACGGGGCGCGCTCCATACGCCGCCGGCACAGCGGCACGGCGAGCATTTTTGTTGTCTGGGGAGGAACACGATCTGGCGGCAATCGTTCGGGCGCCAACAAAGCGGTACCGTCAGATGGAGGACAGGAAAATGCGTGAAAGACAAGGCTTGACCCATAAAGAAAAACACGACAGACAGGAGCGCACGTCGGATGCTGCAAGGGCATTAACAGACATTGAGCGCGTCGCACGAGATGCAAAGACGGCTCGGCTGCGGGAGCAACGACTTAAAGCCCAGACTGCTCTTCCTGCTGCATCGGCACCGAAACCGAAGAGGAATTGGGAGGGCAAGAAGTCGTCGTAGGCAAGCTGCACCTGACGCCCTCCGTGAGCTCGATCTGCTGCCCCTTCTTCACCTTGGTATGATCGATGATCGAATGTGGAAAGCTGTAGCTCAGAATCGAGACGCTCACGCGGTCCTCAGTGACCCGCGTGCGGACGGTGGCCCTGATCGCCACCAGAATCTCCAATCCCAATTCCCCGCGCCATTCCATGAGTTTGGAGCGGCCGGCGACATAGTCAAGAGATTGCTAACATAGGGGACCGCTTCATCCAATCGATGGACGAGGCCCCTCAAGGGCCAGTGCTATTTTGATGCATGTCGCGACCTTACGTATCCCCGAGCCAGCTTGCTATCGCTCTCCTCGCGATCAGCGTCAGCTATGCCGAAGCCGCGGATCGCAAGGTCGAAACCGCGTCGCTCGGTGCGTACGCCAATCGAAGAACCTGCCGGTTTGCACCGCGTCTAGCTCACTCTTAGAAGTCCTGGGTGGCAAGTGTTTTCTCGTCAAAGGTTCGATGATCTATGGCGACATCGCCGAGCTTTCCCAGATAGTCGCTTTGAGCCGGTAGCCGGAGCATCTATTGAAAACACACAGTTTAGGGCGGCTCACGCGTCGCGCAAGATCTGCCGCGCTGGCTTGGCGCGTGAATTTGTCTCCGACCGGCTTAGTCTCGGCGATGGATCCGCATCTCGATGATGTTGCTCTCGACCAGCGACTGAACTCCCGCGTTTCCAAGGCCTGACGAGCAATCGGCGAGTGCCCAGATGCCCACGTTAAAGGTGTAGTCGCCCGGGTCGATTCGTCCTGCCATGCCACTGGGGAATACGCTCGTGAAGTTAGTCCGGCCCCTCGCATTCTCTGAGAGGCTGCTTCCCCGCCTGCGCCACCACGGAAAGGTGCCCGCCATCAAGACCTCGCCACGCTTCATAAAAGTCGTCTCCAGGCCACCCTCCGAGGTGGCGCTCGCACCAATGCCGCGTGCGCCAATGGCGAAGGAATGGCGCGATGAGCGCGGCGCGAACAACTCGACGGCGATCGGACGGTCGGTCCGCACGATGCAGCCGACGCCGATGTGTGCGTGGACAAAACGGCTGGCGCCGCGCGCGCCGCCGCCGCCGGCCCGCGCATCCAAGCCGAGGCGTCCCCGTTGGTCGCCGCTCTGGCTGAACGGAGGGACCCCTCCGACGTGATGCCATCTCCAGGCGAAGTCGTAGGGAGGACGCCGCAGCTCGACGCTGCTGTCAGTCGCCGACACCGGGATCACGCGATCGCGTGCTCTGCCAGGCGGGCCCCGTAGGCGCAGGCTGTCCTCAGCCTTGACTTGCCGCATACCGACCCCCTCGAGCGCCTCTGCCGCGCCGGGGGCCGCTCGGACCAGCTCCGCAAGCCGCGCGGTGATCGCGTCATGCAGCTTGTCCTCCTCGGCCGCTCGCGCGCGCGCGGCGTCGGCCTCCGCACGCGTGCGCTCCACCGCCGACGCTATCGACTGCTCGACCATCTCGCGCTGATCCGGCGCCAGGCTCGCACTGAAGTAGATTTCGATGCCGTCAGGCATGGCGACATCTCCCGTTCGAACGCTTGAGCCTAAGACCACGATTTTGGTGCCGGCGAAGCGATCGATCAAGCAGAAAATTAGCTACCTCTAATAATTGTCCGTGGGGCCAGCTTGCGCGCATACCGCAGATAGCAAGAACGCCCCGCAAGCAGCCTGACTTACAACGCCTTTCCTGCCCGGATCATTGCGCGGGCTATCGCGATCTGCGCCTCGACCTTGGCGTTTTGTGGCATGTTGTCTGCGGCGATCAGGCGCCGCAGCGAGCGCATGATCTCCCCACGCGTCCAGCCGACCTCCAGCATACACTCGACGATCGCCTGAAAGCCTGGCTCCATGGCCTCCTGGCAGTCGATCTCGCGGTCGGCGTATTCGCCCTGTCGCCTTGGCTCTCTGATCATGCAGGTCTTGTCATAGGTATCGCTCCCCCCCTCGGCGCGGTGCTCGAAACAGAACCAGTGCGATGGCTGCCGCGGCTTGGCGAAACCCCATCCGGCGTTCTTGCCGCAGCCGGGATGCTCGCACGTATGGCGCTGAATACCGGGGCGGGTGACCGGCTCCATTGTGCCGGGAAGGCGGATTTCGTCACTCATAGCAGCGCTATCGGGTCGATCATGTGCGGGCTGTCGTTTGGCAGCTTGTTCTTGACGGAGGTGTTCACGTCGCGGCTGACACGGTAGAACTCCAGGTCCTCATCGAGGTTTTCGTGCAACAACTGTTTGGCGTCGTTTGGCGGCGTTTCCGGGTCCAGCCAGGCATCATACATGTCCGGATCGAGGATCACCGGCTGCCGATCATGGATCTGGCGCATCGTCTCGCCAGCCGGCATGGTGACAATCGAACAGCTCGTCACGTCGAGGTTCTTGTTGTAGGCCCAGATGCCGGCGAAGCTGAACGGCTGATGATCGGGCAGGAAGATATGCCAGGGGTCACGCCCCTTGTCAGCCGGGCTGATCGTCCACTCATAAAAGCCGTCGGCAGGGATCAGGCAGCGTTTCGACTTGAATGCATCCTTGAAGGCTCCAGAGGTATCGATGGTCTCGGAGCGGGCGTTGAACATGGTGGCCTTGGGGAGTTCCTTGGCGTGCCAGGGAACCAGCCACCATCGACCTTGGCGGAGCTTGTGGCCCCCATTCTCGCCGGCCGTGACGAATGGAACTTCCTCGGTCGGCGCGATGTTGTAGCGGGGCGCGTCGTTGCGGCCGATTTCGGCTGGCGCCGTCAGTCGATAGAGCCGGTGGATTTCCGACCAAGGCAGATATCTGGTGAATCGTCCGCACATGCCGATGCATCAATTGCGAAGGGTCTCAGGGACGTCAGCGGCCCAAATCAGGAATTCACTTTTACTCGCCCGTCCTGCGCCAGACACTTTGAGCGGCAGTGAACGGATGAGAACAAAATTGTCAAGGGAGTCTTGACTGAAGAGGAATATCTTCCTTATCTCAGATGCATCTGAACAGGATGGGCTATAGGAATGCGCCAAAGCGCGCCGGCCGGCGAAGCTATTTCTGAATTGGAACTGGTTGCCCAGCAGGCCATAGCGGCGGCAGGCGGCGATGCCGTGGTTGCTCTGCTGAACGTGCTCGTCCGGAATGCCGAACTCGAGCGCGAGCTTGCCTTGTCGCGGGTAGCTGTCTCGAGTGGCTTTTCTCGTGGCTGGCATAAGGCGCGACCCTAGCCATGGCAATAACAGCGGAGGACAATTTCCGGATCGAGGTTTGGGACCGCGAGGAGAAGACGCTTGTCGAGACCATCTGTCGATCGCCGGACTCGTTCGTCAGCCAAGCGGCCTGGCAAACCGCCATCCGGCGTCGACCCGGCATGCTCCTGATCCACTACAACAGCCGGCATGTGATGGAGAAGATCATCACGCCCGGCGAGCCGACAGTGCCGCCGCAGACCATCGTTGAGGGCAGCATACATGCCGGGCTGGACGTATCACTGGGCGATCTCCGCGAATGGCACACGTTCCGCGCCTGGTGCAGAAACTGCTCGCACCACGCCAAGGTAAAGGCGCCGGCCCTCATCAGGCGCTACGGGTCTGGCGAAACAACGGTTGCCGAAGGTCTAGACGGCGAATTGGAGCGGGATTCCATCGAGGCCGCAGAGCCGTAGTGAATTTTTTCCGCCTATAAAAGGAAATTCGCAGAAGCTTGCCGCCCCAAAATGTTGCGCACGTTCGACACCTGCCAGCGGCCATTGCGCGTTGTTCGAACGCCTCGATTGTTCAGGGCAATGGCCAGGCCACGTAGGCTGGTGATGCCGGACCGTTGGATGGAGGCGATGATAGGCAGCACGGACTGGGCAAACTGGTCCGCTTCGCGCACCGAGATCCGGCGCCCCTTGGCGGCCGCCTCGGCCGTGTTAGTCGGATTGCCGAGCTTCATTCCAGTGGTCTTGCGAGAGGCGAGGGCGGCTTTGGTTCGTTCCGAGATCAGCCGCCGCTCTTTTTCTGCCAAGGCGGCGTAAAGGTGCAACATGAACGGATCGGCATCGGCGCCAAGTTCGGCCACGATAAACGGGACCCGCTGGACCATCAGGCCGGCTATGAACGCGACATCTCGCGACAGGCGGTCGAGCTTCGCCATTACGACCGGGCATTTTGTCTGGCAGGCCAGGGCGAGGGCGGCTGTCAGTTGCGGCCGTCGATCAAGAGCATCCGCGCCCTTGCCGGTTTCGATCTCGGTGAACTCCTGGAGGATGATCATTCCCTCGGCCTCGGCAAAGCGGGCGACCGCGGCACGCTGGGCCTCGATGCCCAAGCCCGAGCGTCCTTGCCGCTGTGTAGAGACTCGATAGTAGGCGACCGCGCTCGTCATGCTGCTGTTTCCGGGGTGTTCAAACTGCAAACCACCGTTTGCAGTGTGCTCACAAGATACGGTTCAGCAAGTTCTTTCCAGGAATTAGGCTTCAACAGCAACGCGGTTGAGCTGGAGCGCCGCCTATATGATGCAGACTTGTTGAAAGGCACTATGAGGACGCCGAGTTTTCGCCTCCAGTGCAGATAACCATCCTTTGTCAGCACGTTGGTTCCTTATCGCGCCCGCCGCTGAGGCGCAGCCCGTCGCGGATGCAGCGACTTCCAATTCGTATGAGCACGCCCCTTAGTCTGCGGCCAGAACGCAATCTCGCGACGATCGTTCACGTCAGTGTGGATTACAGGTGCGGCTGTGCAGGCCCTATCGAGCTCGGCCCTAGCCGAGCTAGCTGCGCCCCCTCACTAGGTCGTACCGATGCAGAACAAGTCCTTAGCAGCCACTGGCTTTCTCTGCCTGGGCGTTCTCGTCTTCTCACTGCAGGACGTGATCCTGAAGGGCCTCTCGGAC